>JANQGN010000395.1 GCA_028277295.1 Rhodospira sp. | reverse complement strand
CGGGGCGTAGCTCAGCCTGGTAGAGCGCTAGCTTTGGGAGCTAGAAGCCGGAGGTTCGAATCCTCTCGCCCCGACCAGGTCGATGATCACCCGCCCGATCCCGGCCCAGGGCGCCACCACCAGCAGGGAAGAGACGTCCGACCATGACCAGGACCGTGCGCATCTACCAGCCGGCCAAGACGGCCATGCAGTCCGGCCGGGGCAACACCCGCCAATGGGTGCTGGAGTTCGAGCCCGTCCAGGGGCAACGCAACGATGCCCTGATGGGCTGGGTAGGCAAGGGCGAGACCACCAATCAGGTGCGCCTGCGGTTCACCACCAAGGCCGAGGCCCTGGCCCATGCCAAGCGCCAGGGCTGGGCCGCCCGGGTGCAGGAGCCCACGGCGCGGCGCCACCGCATTAAGGCCTACGCCGACAATTTCGCCTACAACAAGGTGACCTGATCGCGGTATGGTGCGCGGGGCGCCAGCAACGCGCGGCGATCCACGCCCCGGGCTGGCGGACCGGCTCTTTCCCATGGGGTTTCCCATGGGTGTCCATTATGGGGTTTCTTCGGGGGCGCCCGTAGCTCAACTGGATAGAGCATCCGCCTTCTAAGCGGACGGCTGCAGGTTCGAGCCCTGCCGGGCGCGCCATTTCTCCTGACGTCGAAACGGCTTGCCCGTCCCTTAGGCGTTTCGGACGTCGTCCGAGGGGGCGCGCCATTTCTCCTGACGTCGAAACGGCTTGCCCGGGCCTTCAAGACGGGTGTCACGACTGGCCGCGCAGACTTTCCATCTGTTGCATCAGCGCCTGATGGTCGACGAAGAACTTCAAGCCCATGCTGAGCAGGATGAGCACCGCGCTCTCGTCCCAGCGGGTCAGATGCGGTGCCCGCCACCCTTTCTCCGACAGAAAGGCCGCCACCACGGCGGACACGATCGCCCCGACCCAGAGCATGTAGCTCATGACCATCAGCAGCATGCCCGGCGGGGTGGTCGCCCCCACCAGCAAGGCGATGGAGAGGAACAACCCCAGCCGCAACAGGCTCGCCTGGTTGAGGGCGCGGATGGCGGCGTCGGACGGCTCGTGTCTGTGGCGCGTCATGGCCGGGTCCTCGGCTCGACGTGACCGGAGCGGCGGCGCCCAGTGGCGGCCGGGTGCGACCGCCCTTTTCCTCCGAAGACTTGGGCCGGATCGGCCCGGGAATCAACAGAGAACCGCGGGGCGCGACCCGACACGCGCCGTTCCACGCGGCCGTGTCGCCTTGTCCCGGCGTCATGCTCCCGCGCACAGTATCACGCTCTTCGGAGGGCGCGCCATGTCGTGGGCGGTTCGGCCAGGCTGCTCGGTGCGCGACTCAGCGGTCCCGCAGCGCCCGCGTCCACTCCTCCATCGCCACGTTGGCGACAGGCATGGGGGCTTCGAGGAAACTGATCTCGAAACGGTCCTCCATCTCGGCGACGCCGATGGAGCGCGGGCGCACGGCCAACACGCCCGCGTTCGGGAGTTTAACGCCAAAGCAGAAGACGATGTTCTTGGCGGCCTTAAGTGTGGGGTCGATCTCGCCGCCGATGCTTTTTGTGTGGGCGTAATGATCAAAGACAGCGATAAAGGTAACCTTGTCGTTGTCTTCAATTTTCTGTTTATAGTGATCCACGATGTCGTCTACGGACGTCTTCGTGGTTTCGGTAAAGGCCAACTCCATGTGATAGACGGGGTATTTTTCCTGCAACGTGTATTGCCGCATGGGTGTCTCCAGTGAAGAGGGCATCCACGGGGGCCGGCCAGGCAGCCAGCATACCCCAGGGGGAGTCTCCGAGTACCCATGCGGTGCCACGGCGCCGCGCACATTGAAAATCCGCAATAGGGAAATCCATAATCGTAATAGGCGTATTGCCGAGTCCACATGGAGACCCGAGGCGGAGCGGGGCGCCGGCCACACGGTGTCACGGAGGGGGATGGCCGATTCCGGAGCTTTCGCCCAAGTCTTGAAGATGGAATATGAAGGATTGCCCTCAAAAACTTGGTTTCATTGAGTTCTAAGGTTAGTGTATTGTTAATGCGCGGCACGATAGGATCCCGCCACGGGGCACGTCCATCGGGGTGACGGGGCGGCGATCGCCATCGACGCCGCCCGGGGGCGTGTCCGTCGACTCGGTGCTGGCACGGTGACCGGGGGTCACCGCCGGCGCCATCAATCCGGAGCGGGCCGGCCTCGGCTGGACAGCAACCGCCCGAACCGCCAGGGGACCGGACCGTGCGACGACATCTTGCTGCATCCGCGGCCGCGAAGGTCGCCATGGGCGCCGCCATCGGGGCGGTTTCCCTTGGGCTTGCCCTGGCCGTGGGGGGATGCTCCCGGGCGCCGGTGGCCGTCGGCCAGCCCCTGCATGTGCAAAGCGAACTGCAGTCCTCCGCCCATTGGCGCACCCTCGCCGGCGATGTTGGCTTCCGCTTGCAGGAGATATTCAAGCGCCTCCCGCCGGGCGCCCGGCTGTACGTTCAGGGACACGCCAACAACCTGGATTTCGAGGAGGTGTTTCGGAGCGCCCTGTCGGAGGAACTGCGCCTGCGCGGCTTCGAGGTGGTGAACCGCAAGGCCGACGCCAACTTCACGCTGGCCTATGGCACGCGCATCACCGACCACGCGCTGGATGCCAGCCTGCCGCTGGGCTCGATCACCGCCGCCACCGCCGCCATTCGCGGCATCGCCGAACTGGCGACCGTCAGTGAGACCGGCGCCATCCTGGCCACCGGCGCCTTTATCGACCTGGCGCGCGGCGGCCTGACCCCCGACGATCTGTCCGAGGTGACGGTGTCGCTGTCGCTGATGGGCCGGGACGGCGCGGTGACCACCCAGGCCCTGACCTACTACGTGACCCGGCCCAACGCCCACCACTACCCGAACTTGCCGCTGCCGCCCCTGTACGCGGTGCCCGCCAACCGGCTGCCGGAGCCGCCGGTCACCTATATCACTGTCGAGGAGTGAGGGACCGCCATGCGCCCCACACTGGCCCCTCTTCTGGTGCCCGCCGTCGCCGCCGTCGTGCTGCTGGGCGCCGCCTGTACCACCGAGCCACCGCCCGCCCGGCAGCGGCCCCTGTCCAACACCGCCAGCCAGACCACCGAGGTCGACGTTGTCGTGGCCAGCTACAACGCGGTGGACCAACTGATCGAGAACGCCGCGGCACCTCTCTCGGCGGACAAGCCCATCGTGGTCACCACCATGGTGGAGAGCAGCGACTTGACGTTGACCACCGACCTGGGGCGCCTGATCGCGGAACAGATGGCTTCGCGCCTGGCCAACGCCGGCTACACGGTGCACGAGTTGAAGCTGGGGCCAGCGCTGAAGATCCGGGAGGGCACCGGCGAGTTGATCCTGACCCGTGACGTGCGGCAGCTCAGCCGCGTGGCTGGCGCCCAGGCGATCATCGCCGGCACCTACACGGTGGCCAATTCGCGGGTGTTCGTGAACACCAAGCTGGTGCAGGCCCATGACGGGCGTATGCTGTCCGCCGTGGACTTCGAACTGCGCCGGTCCCGCGACATCCACACCTTGCTGAACTCGGACACGCCAACACCTCGCAGGGTCGACGCTGTCGGCAGCAATATGGAGACCTACATCATCCCCTCTCCCATCGGCGAGTAACGCCGGGGATGAGAGAGGAGTACCCTGGGGGGCGGATGAGGGCGACTCACCCGCCGACAACGCGCGGCGTGCGATCAGCGTCCGGGGCGCCGGGCGCGGTTGAACTCGGCGTCGGCCAGATAGTCCGGCACCTCGTCGACAATGTGGGCCCGCCACCAGGCTCGCAGACGATCCAGAATCTGTTTCATGGCATCCCGTTCCCCTCGTGCGTTGCGAACGTCTTAGAGCAAATCCCGAGCGATCCGAACCCGATCGCGACGACGATTTGCTTTAATATCAGACTCTTAGGGCATGGTGGATGAGTCCAGTATCACGCACCATGCTCTATTGCCAGGCCATCAAGGGCCTGGATTGGGGTCTCTCCGCCGTGCCGGAGGCGGGACCCAGAGAGTGGCCGAGGCCCCGCCATGAAGCACGGGCCCCGACTCGGGGTTTCGGGCATCCAACGCGCCGCAAACGACATCCTGCCTGTCCGCGCTCGCGCCATAGAACAAATCCCGAGCGATCCGATCCGGATCGCGACGACGATTTGCTTGAAAAACAAACCATTAGAGCATGTTGGGCGATTCGGAAATCGCGCAACATGCTCTCGCGTTTCCCGTCTGGGCCCTCCTGGCCGGCACGCGGGCATAACAGCCTCGGTGTTGACCAAAGCCCAGGCCCCTGGTCCAAAGGGTATCGTGGGGCCAAGGCGCCCACTTTCAGTTTGAGCCTTCCTGGCGGCGCGCGCAACAGGGGACCTTGCGGTGACACCTATCTTCGGTCGGCGTGATCGGCTTGACACGCGCGATCCTAGAGGACGCCCGGGCGGTCAGGTCATCTCACCCTCTCGGGCGACACGGGCGCGAAAGTCCCGCATGGCCGAGAGCGCGTTCA
>JANQGN010000333.1 GCA_028277295.1 Rhodospira sp. | reverse complement strand
ATCCATGTTCAGGCCCATGCCAATGGCGTCGGTGGCCACCAGGTAGTCGACCTCGCCCCCCTGATACAGCGCCACCTGGGCGTTGCGGGTGCGCGGGCTGAGCGCGCCCAGCACCACGGCCGCCCCACCGCGCTGGCGGCGGACCAGTTCGGCGATGGCGTAGACGTCCCCGGCGGAGAAGGCCACGACCGCCGTGCGCCGGGGCAGGCGGGTGAGCTTGCGCGGTCCGGCGTAAGTGAGGCGGGAGAAGCGCGGCCGGGTCTCGAACAGGCAGCCGGGCAGCAGCCGGCGCAACAGCGGCTCCATGGTGGCCGCGCCCAGGAACAGGGTCTCCTCGCGGCCGCGGGCGTGCAGCACCCGATCCGTGAACACGTGACCCCGGTCCGGGTCGGCGCACAGTTGCACCTCGTCGATGGCCAGGAAGTCCACCGGCCGGCCGACGGGCATGCTTTCGACGGTGCAGAGAAAATAGGCCGGCTCCGGCGGGACGATCTTTTCCTCGCCGGTGATCAGGGCCACCCGGTCTGGTCCCTTGACCTTCACCACCCGGTCATAGTTTTCCCGGGCCAGAAGGCGCAACGGAAAGCCCATCATGCCCGACGGGTAGCCAAGCATGCGCTCCACCGCCAGATGGGTCTTGCCGGTGTTGGTGGGTCCCAGGGCGGCCCACACCCGGCCACGATCGCGGGGCAGGGTCATAGCGCCCCAAAGGATGAGGGGTCGGGGCCGCCGATGCAAGGACATCCCCGGTCCCGGAAAAAAGTCCTGGTCGTTCCGGCGGGTCCGACGGCTCGCCTTGTAAAGGAGACTCAGATCGTGGGGTGCGCTCGACGGCCACGTCTATGGTCGGCAGCGCACCGCCTCTGCTCAAAACGGTGCGCTACGCCCCCGCCGTTTCCTGTCGGGGAAATGGCGCCAACCAAAATCGGCGCGCCCAGCAAGCAAGGCGGGCCGGGGCGCGAGCGCACCCTACGAAAGAGATTGGACGTCAAAGATCAAAGTCAGCCAAACCATAATGAGAACGGCGGCCAGTCCCGGAACAAATCTGTTCGGTCCGGCCATTCCGGCCGCCTGACGTGAAAGGAGACTCAGCATGGACCGATTCGCCGGCGGTTGCCTGTGCGGCGCCGTCAGACTGGTGGCGTCGGGACGCCCTTACCGGGTCGGCGTGTGCCACTGTCTCGACTGCCGCAAGCATCACGGGGCCCTGTTTTTCGTGTCAGCGGTGTTCCCTCGGGATGCGGTGACCATCGACGGCGAAACACATGACTATCTCGGGCGGCATTTCTGTCCCCGCTGCGGTTCGTCCGTTTTCGCGCGCAGTGGCGACGAAATCGAAGTGCACCTGGGATCCCTGGGTGCCCCCGACCAACTGACGCCGACCTACGAATGCTGGGCCATCCGTCGTGAGTCCTGGTTGCCGCCGTTTCCGTTCAAGCGACGATACGACCGCGATCGTGACCCCACCGGTCGCTCCGAGGAGGAGCCTGTGGATCAGGTTTGACCGTCTCAAGATCCGTTGGCGGCAGGCGCCGGCCGCGCCAGGTACGCGGGCCGATAGCGCAAGGAGCGCCGGACGGTCCGCCCCTGGGTGTCCAGCAGGTCCATCTCGAGGGTCGAGTCCGCGCGCATGGCGTCGCGCGCGGCCAGATGCAGGATGCCCACCCGGTGATGGGGCAGGGTGGCCTCGACAAAGGCGCCGGTGCGGGCGCAGACCCGGGGAACGTCCAGATAGTTGCAGGCGTGGGGCATGATCTCGACGGGCAGCCCGTCCAGGTGCGCCGCCATGACGATGGCCATCTGATTGGCGCCGAAGATGCGCCCCTTGCGCACCAGCCGGGCCATGTTGGCCTGGATCACCGGCCAGTGGGGGGCGTCGCCGGCCAGGGCGAAGACGCCGTTGTTGAAAGGTCGCGCGGTGGCCAGCCGGCGCAGCTCGGCCGGGGAGAGGCGGGCGCGCCGGGCGTGCTTGAGGCAATAGGTGCGGCCCAGCGCCCAGCCGCCCACCCAGGCGCGGACCTCCAGGTCGAGGGGGCTGGTGGGGGTGTCGTCATAGCCCACCGCCAGGCCGGCGCGGCGCACGCCCTCCAGCAGCCAGTCGATGGCCACGGGATCGCAGACCCAGGCGTCGGCATCGATCCAGATATAGACGTCGTAGCCCGGGAAGTAGTCGCGGGTGAACAGCTTGTTGACCCGGGCCATCAGCCAGTCGCGCTTGCCGGCGCGCTGACCG
>JANQGN010000261.1 GCA_028277295.1 Rhodospira sp. | reverse complement strand
GTAGTAGGTCATGGCGCGGCGATCGGCATCACATCGCGCAGGCGTTTGTGCCTCTCTTGGGCGCCATGAACAGATCCGGCTCGTTTGAAACCGGTACTTTTTGGAATTTTTTGAGTGGAAGGACACTGTCTGCCCGATTCTAGGTTGCAATTTAGCGTGTTCGACGCAGTATAATGTTTTCTTGTCGTGTCGCTTGGGAAAGGAGGGCCTGTGCTTGTGACGCCGAGGATGCCTGACACGCGACGCTGGCCGACCCAATCAACCTTTCATCACGCGCAGGGCGGCACGCTCGAGAGTCTCATGGCGCATGCTCCTCAGAGTCCTCGTTTTGGCACGATTGTTCCGAAGAGCACGGGCCACTCTTTGGAACTCATACCATCGGGCGAACAAGAAAAGGCGCAAACCAACCCAACGTGTCGCCATCGAGTGTTGAGTGGGCGCCGGGCCTGAGAGCCCGTCCGGAACGTCTCGGGAACCGCGATATCGAGTGTGCCTGGGCCCGAATCGCATGCCGTGAGTTGTGTTTGCAGGGCTTTTCGGACGGATACTGAGCCTGGTGGACGAGGGCGGCAACGGCAGGCTGTAAGGCAAGGGCGCGCCTCTGGCCCGACGGCCGTCCCCGGCAGGGTACCCTAGCGTGGCTTAAGTTGCGCATGCAATACAAGGAGGGCGCTCACCAGGGCTCCGAACCCGGAGGACCAATCCGAAAGGGTCCATGGATCCGAGGGAGATCCTTCGCGTCCTGCGGACGCTCAGGATGAGGATTTTCACTTTTTAAGGGCTTCATCCTGAGGAAGCGAAGCGACCGAAGGATCTCCATCGATGGTCCTGACCCTCTCGGACCGTGACTCATGAACGATCGTCCATCCGAGTTCGGAGCCCTGGGGCGCTCACCCCATCGATCGCCCTGAGAGCCCGTCCGGAAAGTCTCGGGAACCGCAATATATTGTGCGCCTGCACCCGAGTAGCATACCGTATACGGTGTTCCACAAGGCTTTCCGGACAGACCCTGAGAGGGGTGCGCGTCCGTGGCCCGGACAATGGCCGTGACCCCTTGAATAGGCGGAGCGCCCCGGAGGCGGCTTCGGAGGCGTCTAAGCCCACGCGCGGTCAGATCACGCCCTCGGCGCGCAACGCGTCCCGTTCGGCCATGGACAGGCCCAGGAGGTCTTCCAGCACGGCATCCGTGTCGGCGCCCAGGGGCGGGCCGGCGCGGTCCACCCGGCCGGGCGTCACCGACAGGCGAGGCAGCACGTTGGGCAGGGTCACGGCGCCCACACCCTCGGCCAGCACCTGAATCAGGTTGCCACGCGCGGCGAAATGCGGATCGGCGAAGATATCGGCGATGGTGTTGACAGGGCCGCAGGGAACCTGGCCGTCGGTGCAGTGGCGCACGATCTCGTCACGGGGCATGGACCCCGTCCAGGTGGTCACCACGCCATCGACCGTGGCGCGGTCGGCGAGGCGTTGCGCGGTTGTGGCATAGCGCTCCGCCAGATCGGGCCGCTCCATGACGTCGAGCAGGCGGGCGAACATCTTGTCGCTGGTGCAGGCGATGGCGACCCAGGCCCCATCGCCGCACGGGAAGTGGCCATGCGGGCAGGCGTTGATGGTGCCCGCCCCCTCGCGACCGCGCACCGTTCCATCAGCGGCATGGCGGGGCGCGATCTCGTCCAGCACCCGGAACACCGATTCGTAAAGGGCGATGTCGATCATCTGGCCCTGGCCGGCGCGCTCGGCATGCCGCAGGGCCATCAGCACGCCCACGGCGCCGAACAGGCCGGACATGTAGTCGCCCAGCGAGGTCGACCCCGGTGTCACCGGTGGACCATCCGGCATGCCGGCCAGATGGGTCAGCCCGCCGTAGGCGTGCGCGATGCGGGCGAACCCGGGCCGGTCGGCATAGGGGCCGTCCTGGCCGTAGCCACTGACCCGCAACATCACCAGCGCCGGGTTGATGGCCCGCAGGTCGTCCCATCCCAGCCCCCAGCGTTCCAGGGTGCCGGGCCGGAAGTTCTCGCAGACCACCTGACAGCGGGCGGTGAGCGCCTTGAACAGCCGCGCCCCGGCCGGGGTGCGCAAATCCAGGGTGACCGAGCGCTTGTTGCGGGCCTCGCTGAGGAAGGCGAGGGTATCGCCGCGTGCCGTCTGTGTGCCGAAGCGGCGGAAGGGATCACCCCCGCCGGGCTGCTCCACCTTGATCACCTCGGCGCCGAACTCGGCCAGGATCGCCGTGGTGAAGGGGCCGGCGATGAAGGTGGCGGCGTCCAGGATCCGCACGCCGTCCAGCGGGCGTGGCGCGCCGGCGGATGGCGCGGCCTTCGGGGGTTGGGATGGGGACGTCACGGACGGGTCGGCGGGCATCGGCGGCGGGTATCCCTATGTGATCGGCTGGAAGAAGGGCGGGCGGACGAGGCCCCGGTCTGTCCCGGGGGCGGTTGGCGTCCGCCGCCCTCACTGATCTTGCCGCTCGTCCTGGGATGCGGCAAGGGCGCGACCACGGGCCAGTCGCCAGCGATAGACCAGGCGCGCCGCCGCCTCCCGGCACAGGGTCGCCAGCCGCCGTGCCGTGCCCTCGGGGCCCGGGGCCGCCGTGCCGTCCACGTCGACGGTCAGTCCGCGTGCCCGCGCCACCGCCCGGAAGGTCAGCAGGGCCCGAGGCAGGTGCGGCTCGTCGGTCACGACCAGGATGTGTTGGGCGCCGGCGCGGGCCGCCAGGCTTAGCGACTGGCACGCGTTCTCCAGGGTGTTGGACGAGCGCTCCTCGAGGATCAGGCGCTCCGCGGCCACGCCCTCGGCGCGCGCGAGGGCCGCCATGACCCGGGCCTCGCTATCCGCCCCGTCGGGATGCCGGCGGCCGCGCCCGCCGGACAGGACCACCGGCGCCGCCGGCCAGGCACGCGCCGCCGCCGCCGCATGGCTGACCCGGCGGCGCATCGCCGGACTGGCGGTTCCGTCCCGGCGGACCGCGGCGCCCAGGACCACGATCAGGCGCGGCCCGGCCGCGCGTGCGGAGTTCATTGGCATGAGGTGCTTCACCTTGGTCCGATCCAGCCCCTTGTCTGGTCCCTGGTCCGGTCACTGCACAGTGGACACTGACGTAAAATCTTCGGATAGTGGCGCTCCCAGCGGGGACACCGGCATGATCCGACGCGACCCCAGTTGCCCCCCCAGCAGCGAAGCCTCGCCGCCATGGCCTCGATCGGCCCGATCACGCTCTACCGCGAAAAAACCATTGTCCATCGGTTCGCCGCCGGCGGCTCCCTGGCGGCGGATCAGGATCCCTCCTTCGTTTTGAAAAGCAACCGATTGGTGATGGAGGTCTCCTCACGGTCCACGACCGATACGGTCGTGGTGCGCGGCCATAACATCCCCGGTACGCTCAGAATGGCGGCCATCGTGGCCGAACGCTATGTTCGCGATCCGCAAGTTCTCAAGGCGGACAACCCGTTCCCGCCGGATTGGGATGATCTTTGGGCGCGCAAGATATCCTCTTACGACCGTTTGGTTAATCCCGACAACTGGTCCTCGATTCACGTCGGCGGAGAAACCGTATACTCCAGCCTGGAGTCTGATCCGATCATGCAGATCGAGCGGTTCGCCCAGGGCGCGGACCTCGACGAACGCACCATCCGCGCCGCGACGGCGGGTCTTTTCGGCTCTGGCCCCGACGAGGATGTGGTGGTGCAGCATGACAGTCAGACGGCGGTGGTGATGACGCCATTCAGCGCCTATCTGCGGGCCGCGGTGCTGGAACGCAAGGGCGGCCGGACCGGGTCGTTTTCCGTGTCTGTCTACCATACGGAGACTCGGCGCGCGCGGGTGGGGAGCTTGCTGAATTTTTGCGCCGACGTGATCGAGTGTTACAATCTCCGGCAATTCCTGGAGCGGATCCCGGCCACACGCGATGATCCCCGGGCGCCCGCCCCGGACCACCTGCGTCATCAGGCGGCCGGCGCCAACGGTCGGCGGCGCGAGTTGATGCAGTTCATCGAGGGCTTCGAGACGGCCCACAAGCTGCAGTATCGGCCCGACCGGCCCGACCTTTAGGGGCGCGCGCAGGTTCGTGCCGCCGGGCACGTTCCGTCCCCCCGTCGATGTGCCTTTCCGCTCCATCCTCAGGCAGGCCGCCATGTCCGAGCCCTCCGGTCCCGTCACCGACCCGTCCGCCGAGCCTGATCCGCCGGTGCGCGGCAACCGGAACACCCTGCGCGAGACACTGGCGCCCCTGGTGGGGCGCCGGGTGGCGGATATCGGCTGCGGTGATGGCACCTGGACCCGGTTCCTGACCCGCGAGGGCGCCCATGTGGTGGGGCTGGATCCCAACCCGGTGCAGATGACCATGGCCCGGGCGGCCGAGCGGGCCGGGGACGAGACCTATATGCTGGCCGGTGCCGAGGCCCTGCCGCTGGCCGACGGCAGCCAGGATATCGCCTTGTTCTTCAATAGCCTGCATCATGTGCCGCCGGACGTGATGGCCGCCGCCGTGACGGAGGCGGGGCGGATCGTTCGACCGGGCGGTCTGGTGGCGGTGTTCGAGCCGATGGCCCAAGGTGCGAATTATGCCCTCAATCGCCCCGTGGATGACGAGGCCGAGGTCCGCGCCCTGGCGCACCAGTGCCTGCACGCGGCCGCCGCTGGCGGCGCGGGTCTCGCCCTGGATCGGGAGTTTGAATACGGCACGAACGTGCGCAAGACAGATGACTTCGATGACTGGCGCGCCTGGCTTTTGGCCATTGATCCCTCTCGCGCGTCCCGCTTCATGGCCGAGGAAGGTGCCCTGCGGACCCATTTCGCGCGGGTCATGGCCAAGCGGCCGCGCGACGCCAGGGGCTTGGTCTTGCTCGATCAGCCGATGCGGGTGATCGTCCTGCGACGCCTGGCCGCCTGACGGACACCGGCCGCCCCGCCCATCGGGTCCCTCGTCCGATGTCATCTCGTCGGCGCCGTCGCCGGCTGGCCATGGCGGTCGATGCGTCGGCGCAGCCATCGATTGGTGGGGTGCTCGAACATCCGGAAGGACAGCACCGAGAGCACCAGCGAGGCCACCACCATCAGCGGCAGGCCCACCACCATCCGCCCGGTAACGCTCAGCCCCAGGTGTGGCAGCAGGAGGTCCAGCCCGCGGAAGACCAGCGGGTGGAGCAAGTACAGGGAATACGAGGCGTCGCCGATCACCAGCATCGGCCGCGCCCAGCCCTGGCGATCAAACCGGACGGTCACCAGGCTGGCCACCAGCAGGGCGGCCGGGATGCCTTGTTCCACCGCGCGCGGAAGGCCCGTCTCGACGAAGTTCTGGCCGATCAGCAGGGCCAGCGCCAGCGGCCAGAGGGCGCGGAGCGCCCGTAGCACGCCAGGGGCGTGACGATAGACCATGTAGATCAGGCAGCCCCAGGCGAACTCCAGGACCAGGCTATTGGTGAAGAAGCGCACCGCCACCCCGGGGTCTGGGAGCTGCGGCCCAAGCATCACCAAAAGTCCCAGCGCGACGCAAACCAGGGCTGCGGGCGCGCGCGTCACCAACAGGGCCAAGCCAAACAGAAGGTAGAAAAAGGCTTCGTAATTTAGTGTCCAGCCCAGCATGTGGATGGGCTGCACCAGGCCGCTGTCCTTGAGATAGGGGATGAACAGCAGCGACTGGACGAGTTGGACGGGGTCCCTGGTGGTCGAGTGCAGCAGGGACGGGGCCACCACCGCCAGGGCATAGATGGCCAGCGTCACGGTCCAATAAAGCGGTAAGACGCGCGCCGCCCGATGCGCCAGGAAACGGGCCGCCGACCGCTCGCCCCGCGCCGCGTGACAGATGATAAAGCCGCTGACGACGAAGAAGATATCCACCCCGCCGCTGCCGACCGCGATCCAGACGCCGTTTGGCCAGCCCGCCAGACCGGCATAGGCGCCCTGAAGATGCAGCCCAACCACCATGAGCGCCGCCAGCGCGCGCAGGAGCTGGATGGACTCAAGCCGGTCCATGGCCGTGGGCACGGTTTTGGGAGACAAGGTTGGCACGTGTCATGGTCCGTATGCCGGGTGGACTGGGGTGACCGGTCGCCCCGATCCTCGAGGGGCGATCCTATCCTTTCCGGGGAGGTTGTTGCGATGGGCGATCGTTGCCGTCACACGCCGGGCGGACCGGCAAGGAGCGCATTGATCTCGGCGCCCGACGCGGCCTCGGTGGCAAACCCGAATGTCCCATGGTCCCGCACCTCTTGGGCGGCCCGGATCACGGCACCCAACGCCGCGCGGGCCATGGCCCCGCCCACGCTGACGCGCGTGACTCCCGCCTCGGCCAGCGTGGCGACGCTGTAGAACGGCTCTCGCAGTCCCATGACGACGTTGACCGGCTTGGTGACCGCCGCGCAGACGGCCCGGATGGCCGCGATGTCCGGTAGGCCGGGCGCGAACAGCACGTCCGCGCCCCCCGCCTCGAACGCTTGCAGCCGGCGGATGGTGTCGTCCAGGTCGGGCCGGCCGTTGAGATAGTTTTCGGCGCGGGCGGTGACCATGAAGTCGGGCGCGGGCTTGGCCGCGCAGGCGGCGGCGACGCGGGTCACGGCGTGGTCGAAGGCGTAGATGGGGTTCCCGGGGTCGCCCGTGGCGTCCTCGATGGAGCCGCCGGCGAGGCCCACCTCGAACGCCAGGCGGATGGTCTCGGCGCAGACCTCGGGCGCGTCGCCAAACCCTGCCTCCAGATCGGCCGACACCGGAAGCGGCGTGGCATCGACGATCTCACGGGCGTTGTCCAGAACCTGATCGCGGGTCAGGCATGCGGCGGAATCCTGCCGCCCGAGAGCAAAGCCCAAGCCGGCGCTGGTGGTCGCCAGGGCCGGAAAGCCGAAGGTGGTCAGCAGCCGGGCCGAGCCCGCGTCCCAGGGGTTTGCTATCACGAATGTCCGCCGGTCCTCATGCAAGGCGCGAAAGCGGGCTCGTCTCTCGGCGGCGGTTATCATGGACGGGACCCTTTCCGTCGGGGTGGGCGTGGCGATGGGCGGACGGTACTGGACTCTGGACGCGGTTGCCAAGGCCGCCCCGATGCGGCAAACGTGAGGCGGCGGTGGGGATACCCTGTCTCACGCGGACCTTGGACCCCGTCTTCGCCGATCGCACAGGGATCGCACAGGGGATGCCGCGCGCGTGATCGATCTTCGACCCATCCTGCTGGTGAACGGGC
>JANQGN010000192.1 GCA_028277295.1 Rhodospira sp. | reverse complement strand
AGACACAACGATCTCGCCAGGGGGAGCCTGATCCTTTTCCTTTTCCCGGCGGGCGTCAATCCCCTCCACCGCGTTCTTCAGGAGGTTGGTCAGGGCCTGCGTGAGCTGCCGCGTGTCGCAGCGCAGCCGCACAGGCGCCTCTGGAACATCCAGGCGGAAGGTGATGCGCGTGTAGGCCGTGCGCTGCAGCACCACGGCCTGACGCAGGATGCTCCCCAGCACCTCCAGGCGCATGGTGGGCGCCGGCATGCGGGCGAACGCCGAGAATTCGTCCACCATCTGGCCGATGTCGCTGACATGGCGGACGATGGTGTCGGTACACTGAACGAAGGTGTCCTGGTCCTGGGAGAGCTGACGCAGGTAGCGCCGCTTCAGTCGTTCGGCCGACAACTGGATGGGGGTGAGGGGGTTCTTGATCTCATGCGCGATGCGCCGCGCCACGTCGGCCCAGGCGGCCATGCGTTGCGCCTGCTGCAACTCCGTTATGTCGTCAAAGGTGAGCACGAAGCCCAGGATACCGCCGTCCTCATCGCGCTCGGCGCCCAACCGGGCCAGCAGGGTGAGCGTGCGTCCGCCATGCCGGAAAATGACCTCGGCCTGCGCGGGACGGTCCGGGCGCGCCCGGGTCTGCGCCACCAGGTCACCAATCTTGTCCATCACCCCGGCGGCGGGCCGGCCAACCCAGCCTTCCAGGTCCTCGCCCAGAAGCTCGCTGGCCGAGCGGTTGAACAGGGTCACGCAGCCGTCGCGGTCGAGCGCGATGACCCCGGCCGACACGCCGGCGAGGACGGTCTCGGTGAACCGGCGGCGTTCGTCCAGTTCCTGGTTGGCATGCGTCAGACTCTTGTGCTGGGCATCCAACTGCTCGGTCATGCGGTTGAAGGCGCGTGATAGAGAGGACACCTCATCACTGGCGGCAATTTCCTTCACACGCACCCTAAGGTTTCCCTGGCGCACCCTATCGGCGGCGTCGATCAGCGCCATGATGGGCTGCGCCAGGCGGGTCGCCATGGTCAGGCCCACGGCCACGGCGGCCAGCAGCAACAGCAGCGACACCATTACGAAGATCATCGACAGCGTGAACTCGTAGCCGGAGCGCCGGCCCTCCAGCGCGCGGTATTCGACCACCGCTTGTTCCGTGCTCTCGATCGCTCCCAGAACATCCGGGTCGACGAAGCGGCCCACGTACAGATACAGCGGCGAGAGGGCGTCTAGCCGCACCAGTCCGCGCACCCGATCATCATTCTCGCCGGTCAGCAGGGCCACCTCGCCGCCGTCGGCGCGGTCCATGGCCCAGAACGGCACCTGCTCGAACTGGAGCGAGTAAATATAGCCCGCGCGGGCAATCACCTTGCCGTCCTTGGCGAAGATCACGGCCTCGGTCAAGTTGCGCAGTGAGGCCTGGGTGCCCAGAAAATTGTTGAGAAGATGGGGATTGCGGCTGATCCGCAGCCAGTCCCGGTTCAGGTCGTTGGCCATGGCCAGCACCTCGCCGGCGATGGCCTGCTGGTGCTCCTTCAGGTAAGCCTGGGCGACCAGCCGCGATTCGTTGACGGCCGTGGAGACGCGGGTGGAGAACCAACCTTGCACCCCAACCTGGAACATCAACACCGAGAACACGGACGTCAGAATGGCCGGGGTAACAGCCAGTGCCCCGAACAGAACCACCAAACGCACATGCAGACGCGAGCCGGCGCCACCCGCGCGATGGGCCGCCCAGACCTTGACCAGCCGGCGGGCGACAAGCACGCCCAGGGCCAGCATGATGACCAAGTTAACGTTGAGCAGCACCAGCATCACTGAAGGGTCGGTGACCTTGGGACCGAAGCCCGTCAGGGCGGCCACCGTGGCGCCGACCGAGAGCACGGCGGCCACCGCCAACCCCCAGGTCAGCATGCGGCTCAGCCGCGTGCGGCGGGCCCAGAGCCCGAAACGCATCAGGTGCCGATTGAAGGTGAGATTTGTCGAACCGTTCATGTCCGCTCCGACGGCGGGGCCGTTGCCGGGTGCTGCCCGCCGGATCCGACCGTGACAGATTCAAACGTTTCTTGTCAGCCGTTTGATGCGACAGTCCCGCGCAGGCGACAACACCGTCCTGGCGAGGCGCGTGGGCGACGATGCCGTCCGGGGCGGCAAAGGCGCCAGCCGCGCCGGTGCCCGACCCACCCAACGGGCGCGGCCCTGATGGGCGTGATCTGCCTCGGGCTCACAAAGGCCCGGCACATCTACCTTACGCCGCGCACAACCTGGATGTCCAACTCGCGGATTTTCTTGCGCAAGGTATTGCGGTTCAGGCCCAGCAACTGAGCCGCGCGAATCTGGTTGCCGCGCGTGGCCTCCAGGGACAGACCGATGAGGGGCCGCTCCACCTCGCGCAACACCCGGTCATGAAGCCCGGCCGCCGGCAGGCCGTCGGGATGAGCGGCGAAATGTTCGCGCAGGTGGCGTTCGACAAGGGCGCTCAACCCCTCGCCGCCGGTCCCGCCGCTGCCGACCAGGGCCGAGGGTGCCGTGGCGAGTTCAGCCTCGATCACATCCACGCCAATGGTTTCCTGCGAATACAGCGCCGCCAGCCGCCGCACCAGGTTCTCCAGTTCGCGCACGTTGCCCGGCCAGCGATGCCGCTTCAGCCGGTCCATGGCCGCCGTGTCCAGGGTCTTGCGCGGCAACCCTTCCTCGGTCACCTGGTTGAGGAAGTGGCGCGCCAGTTCGGGAATGTCCTCGGCGCGCTCGCGCAGGGGCGGCAGGCGAATGGGCACCACGTTGAGGCGGTAGTACAGGTCCTCGCGGAACAGGCCCTGGCGGATGTGCTGGGTCAGGTCGCGGTGGGTGGCGGCGACGATGCGCACGTTGGCGCGGATCGCCGAGCGCCCGCCGACGGTGGTGTACTCGTTCTCTTGCAACACGCGCAGCAGGCGGGTCTGCGCCTCCGGCGGCATGTCGCCGATCTCGTCCAGGAACAGGGTGCCGCCGTCGGCCTGCTCGAACCGGCCCACGCCGCGCGTGGTGGCGCCGGTGAAGGCGCCTTTCTCGTGACCGAACAGCTCGGACTCGATCAGGTCGCGGGGAATCGCGGCCATGTTGACGGCGACGAAGGGCCCGGCGCGGCGCTTGCCATAGTCGTGCAGGGCGCGCGCCACCAGTTCCTTGCCGGTGCCCGACTCGCCGGTGATCATCACCGTCAGGTCGGTGGTCATCAGCCGTGCCAGGGTGCGGTAGATCTCCTGCATGGCCGCCGAGCGGCCGATGAGGGGCAGGGGATCCTCGTCATCCGCCAGAGTACCAACGGACGGCGCCGCCAGCCCATGGGGCGCCGACAGTGCCCGGCGCACCACGTTGACCAGCTCTGTCAGGTCGAAGGGCTTGGGCAGGTACTCGAAGGCCCCGCGTTCGGTGGCCTTGACGGCCGTCAACAGGGTGTTCTGGGCGCTCATGACGATGATGCGCAGATCCGGGCGGATCTTCTTGATGCGCGGGATCAGGTCGAGGCCGTTCTCGTCGGGCATGACCACGTCCGTGATCACCAGGTCGCCGGCGCCGTCGGCCACCCAGGTCCACAGGGTCGCGGCGTGGCCGGTGGTGCGCACCTCGTAGCCGGCCCGTCCCAGCGCCTGGGTCAGCACGGTGCGAATGGCGCGATCGTCGTCGGCGATCAGGATGGTCCGTCCCACGGCGCCCGAGGATTCGCTATAGCCGGCCCCCGGCGCCACGCCCTCCAGCGTCCCGCTGCCGCCCGTCTGGTTCATGCGTCGCCCTCCTCATGACGGCGCCCGCCGCCCGCATCTCGCGCCCGATCCCTGTCCTTGCCCTCCGCCGGGTCGACGTAATGGCGAGGCGGGCCCTGATCGGGACGCCAAACGTTCGCCGGGGCCATGGGCAGGATCACGCGAAAGACGGTGCGCCGGGGTTGGCTGTCGAACTCCACGATGCCGCCATGCTCGGTGACGATCTTGGCCACCAGGGGCAGGCCCAGGCCGCTCCCGGAGGGCTTGTTGGTCACGAAGGGTTCGAACAGATGCCCCCGGATGTCCTCCGGGATTCCCGGTCCATTGTCCCGCACGCTGACCACGAGCGGCAGATCCAGACGGTCGGACGAGCCCGGCGCCGTCAACCGCAGGCCGTGCTGATAGGCCGTGGACAGGACGATCTCGCCCCCCTCCTCGGCGGTCGCCTCGGCGGCGTTCTTCACCAGGTTCAGGAACACCTGAATCAATTGATCCCGGCTGCCGAACACCGGCGGCAGGGAGGGATCGTAGCTTTCGATGATGCGCCGGCCGCGGGCGAACCCATTCTCGGCCACTCGGCGCACATGCTCCAGCACGCAATGAATGTTCACCGGCTCGCGGCTCAAGGCACCGCGATCGGAAAACACGTCCATGCGATCCACCAGGGCCACGATCCGGTCGGCCTCGTCGCGGATCAGCTGGGTGAGGACTCGATCGCCCTCGGACACCCCCTGTTCCAGCAATTGGGCCGCGCCGCGAATGCCGGACAGCGGATTCTTCACCTCGTGCGCCAGCAGCCGCGCCATGGCCGACACCGACCGCGCCGCGCCCCGGCTGAGCATCTGCTGGCCCATGCGCAGCGCCTTGGAATGCTCGTGCACTTGCAACACCACCCAGTCGGGCTCGTCGCCGTGGGGCGAGGCCTGCACGGTCACCACCCGGGGACCGGTGCGCGGCGTGTCGAGATCGACCTCGTACTCGGATACCGTGCTGACATCGCGGCGCGCCTGGCGGATCAGGGCCATCACCGGGCCGTCGGGTGGCAGGAGGTCCCCCACGGGCAACCCCACCAGATGGGACAGGCTGCTATCGAACAGGGTCTCGCCAGCGGCGTTGACGAACAAGACGCGCTCCTGGGCGTCCAGCACCAGCACCGCCGAGGCGATGGCGTTGAGAACGGCGAACGGTTCCACGCCAGGCCCTTGGGGGATTTGGTCGGCCTCCAGAACCTTCAGGGGGCGGTTCATGCGGCCACCCGCTGGTCTGGGTCCAGACCGCCGCCCGTCTCGCCGTCGTCGGTCTCGCCCTCGTCGCGGGCCGTGATCCAGACCGCCGCCAGCAGCGCCCGGGCGTGATCGGGATTGGTCTCGCCGTTGAACGCGCGCCGGAAGGCGGTGGCGTGGGGCAGGCCCTGGGTCGCCCAGGCCATGTGTTTGCGCGAGACACGAAGGCCGAGAGAGGGGCCGTAGTGCTCCAGCAGGGCCTCGAGGTGGTCCTGAGCGATGGCGCTGCGGGTGGCGATATCGGGGGCCGGGGGTTGCGCGCCGCCGGTTCGCAGGGCCTGCGCCACATGGCCCGGCAGCCACGGCCGTCCCTGGGCGGCGCGGCCGATCATCACCCCATCGGCGCCCGAAGCCGCCATCAGCGCCCGGGCATCCTCCACGGAGGCCACATCGCCATTGCCGATCACCGGGATGGAGACCGCCGCCTTGACCTCGCCGATGAAGGCCCAGTCGGCCCGGCCGCCATAGAACTGGTCGCGGGTGCGGCCATGCACGGTGATCATGCGGGCGCCCAG
>JANQGN010000136.1 GCA_028277295.1 Rhodospira sp. | reverse complement strand
CAGCTTGAACTGCATGTGCTCCTCGATGCCCTGAAGGGTCTCGGCGGTGGCCGGGGCCACGGCGTCGATGCGCGCCACCAGGTCGCGCACCAGCCGCTCCGGCGCCGAGGCCCCGGCGGTGACGCCGACCACCGAGACGCCCCGGAACCAGGCGTCCTGGACCATGGACGCATCATCAATCAGATAGCTCGGCACGCCCATGGTGGTGCCGATCTCCGCCAGGCGGTTGGAGTTCGACGAGTTGCGCGCGCCCACCACCAACAGCAAATCCACCTGCTTGGCAAGCTCGCGCACCGCCGTCTGGCGGTTCTGGGTGGCATAGCAGATGTCCTTGACATCGGGTCCCTGGATCTTGGGGAACCGGGCCTTCAGGGCGTTGATCACCTCGCGGGTATCGTCCACGGACAGGGTGGTCTGGGTGACGTAGGCGACCATGTCGGGGTCCTGAACCCGAAGGTGCTCGACGTCTTCCACCTTGCTGACCAGATGCACGCCGCCGGGGATCTGGCCTCGGGTGCCTTCCACCTCGGGATGGCCGGCGTGACCGATCATGACCACCTCGCGGCCTTTTCGGGCCTGGTTCTGGCCTTCCCGGTGCACCTTGGAGACCAGCGGGCACGTGGCGTCGATCACCGGCAGGCCGCGCCCCTCGGCGTCCTTCACCACCACCTGGGGCACGCCGTGGGCACTGAAGATGGTCATGGCGCCGTCCGGCACCTCGTCCAGCTCTTCCACGAACACGGCACCCTGGGAGCGCAGCGCCTCCACCACATGCTTGTTGTGCACGATCTCGTGACGGACGTAGACCGGCGGGCCATGGATCTCGATGGCCCGCTCGACAATCTCGATGGCGCGTTCGACACCAGCACAGAAGCCACGCGGGTTGGCCAGGATGACACGCAGGCGTGACGGCATTTCTCCGGGCGGCGTGGCGCCGCGCGCGGCATCGGACGGCGGTGTGACAGGATCCACAGGCTTGATCCTTGTTCAGACGGGAGACGGTCGATCTATCTAGAATGTCCCAGCACGGCAACGCAACATCGGGGTGACCTTACGATCGGCAGGGATTTTACGGCGAGCCCGTTTCGCAACACTCTCGGACGGCGCGTCATGCCGCGCGCCTCATGGGGCGATGCGCAGCAGGATCACCGCGGAATCCCGCTCGCCGGGGGTGGTCATGGTCTGCCCAGCCACCGCGAGAGTCCCCCGAAAGCGCAGCGCCTGGGCCACATGGCGGCTGTCGGGAGAAACCGCCAGGGCACCGCCCACCGCACTCACGCCGGCCGTGGGCGTGTAGGCCCAGACCGGGCGGCCATCGGCGTTGATCGCCACCAGGGCGCTGGTCGGCCGGTCGCCGGGCGGCGCGATGACGCCCGCCGCATGGCCGTCCACGGTCAGGGTCACCGCGCCGTCCACCAGGGTCGAGACCATGGCGCCCAGGTCATTGGCCCGCACCTCCGGCCCCTGGCTGCGGCCCGGGCCGGCCAGCACCGTCAGCCAGGCCGTCGAGCCATCCGGACGGATCTTGATCACATAGTCGTCGGGGTGCTCGCCCACCGCCTGCGCCTCGCGGTCGGCAATGCGCGCCAGATCCGAAAAAAACCCGGTAGCGTAGACATTGCCAGAGGAATCGGCGCCCAGACCGCGCACCGCGTCGGCGCCGGGGCCACCCACCTGAACCAGGCCCAACAGGTGCCCCTCGGGTGAAAACTTGGCGATGGCTCCGTCCCAGTCGCCCCGGCTGGTCAACACATGATCACCGATGCGCAGATCCCCCCGGAACTGGAAGCCGCCGTAGGCGTGCCCCAGGCCGTCGACGGCGATGGCGCCAATCAAGTCGGAGCCGCCGCCGTCGATCGGCAGCACCCAGAGAACCCGCCCGTCCTGGGCGACCTTGAGCACGTAGGAATCACGGCCACCGCCGCCATGGGGGAAGCTCAGGCCACCGGCCGTGTACGCGCCCTCTGACACGGCGCTGGCATACAGGATCCCGCCGCGATCGAGGGCCACGTCCTGGCCGCCATCGCCATCGGCGCCGCCAAAGGACTGGGCCCAGCGGGTGCGGCCATCGGGCTCCAGCGCCAGCAGAACATGGTCCGCCTGCCCCGCGCTGGTCAGGGTCACGCCGCCGAAGTCCACGGCGCCGTCGAACCAGCCGTTGGCGAACACGGCGCCCGTCGGGTCGCCGGCCAGGTCGAGGGCCGTGTCGTCTCCATCGGCGCCGAACTGACGCACCCAGAGCACCTGACCGGCGGGATCGACCTTGGCCACATACATGTCGCCCTCGCCCCGGCTGGTCAGGGTCTGACCGCCCAGCCGCAGGCCCTCGCGAAACACCCCGGTGATGACCGTGTCGCCCCGCGCATCGATGGCGATGCCATCAACCTCGTCGGGCGCCGCGTCGGTCTCGCCCACCGCCATGGCCCACACCACCTGGGGCCGCACGGCGTCCGCCATGAAAAGGGTGACCCCGTCGGCATCGGCGGCGGCCGACACGCCGGGCGCGCCCAGCGCGGCCCCCGCCAGGCCCGCGCCGACGAGCACCCGTCTCGCGCCGGGGCCCCACCAGGCCGGACGCGCGTGCTGATCATCGTCGTGCATGGCCGGCGGCTCCCTCAAACCGAGACTGGCGGGAATCATAGCCAAGGGCCACGGGCCGGCCCACGGAAAACCCTCATGCATAAAAAAGCGACGCGCCCGCCGGTTTTCCGGGCGCGTCGCTCCTGATCGGTATTGCCTATTCTGGTTTGCGGAGCTGCAGAATGCCCCAGGCCAGATGCCCGGCCTCGCCGGCCTTGACCCAGTTATCCAGGCCGACCAGCATCCTGTCCAGGTAACCCCGGCTGCAAACCTTGGACACCTCGTTATAGCGCTCGCGCAGCACCTCGGCGACGCGGGCGTAATGGGCCGGCAGGTGGGCGGTTAGATCGGAGACCGACACCCTCTCGAAGCCGACGCGCGTCGCCGCCTCGCGATAGAAGACGAACGAGCCCAGGCTTTCCAGGTGAATGCGGTCATAGACGGGCTGAAGCACGCCGTCGGGAACATCGTCGGCCTGCATGGGATCGGTGAAGATCAGGTGACCGCCCGGCTTGAGC
>JANQGN010000115.1 GCA_028277295.1 Rhodospira sp. | reverse complement strand
CCGGCCAGGGCATGCGCGTTCGCGGCGAGGACCTGCTCGGCGATCCCGACACCTACCTGCGCCAGATCTGCTGGTGGCTGGAGGTCCGCGACGACGACGCGGCCCTGGCGGCCATGAAACGGCCCGAGGACTCGCCCTTCGCCTGCATCGGCCCGGCGCCGGCGCGCTTCGGCAACGACCCCAACTTCCTGCGCGACCCCATCTTCCGGCCACGCCCAATCCCGCCGGCCAGCCTGGACGGACCCCTGGAGTGGGGACCCCATCCCGAGGCCGGCTTCAGCGCCGAGACTCGGACCCTGGCCGGCCTGCTGGGCTATCGCTGATCGGCTGGCCTCGCCCCATAGGGACGCTCGAAGCGCTGTTCCCGCACGCCGCCGCTCCACTGGTCCAAGTCGGACGTGGACACCAGCGCGAAGCCAACGTTTTCATAGAGGTGACGGGCGGCATCCAGGCCGGCGAAGGTGGTCAGGTAGGTGCGCGCCACCCGCCGGTCATCGCAAAAGGCCATCGCCTGGAAGAGCAGGCGGCGCCCCAGGCCCGTGCCCCGAGCGGCGTCGGCGACGATGAACCAGCGCAGATGGGCGTCCGTCGTGCCGGGCCGCGCCCCGTCGACGGAGATCGAGCCCAGCACCGCGCCGGCATCGTCCCGGGCCACCACGAACAGGTCGCGGGCGGGGTCCAGGCGCGACAGGAACGCGGCCAGGTCCTGGGCGACCTTGGCCTCGAAGGGCAGCCCGAAACCCCAGCACGGCCCGTAGTAGTCCATGTGCAGGCCGACCACGGCGGCCAGCGCGCCGGGCGCATAGCCTTCGGTGATGGCGACCCCCTCGGCGGCGGCGGCCGAGGGGACGGCGGGACGGATCATGGGACCTCCTCGCGGGCGTATGGTGGGGACATGGGGACGCCCGTCCCCGGGGCGGGTGTAGCCAGCGGCCGGCCCCCCGGCAAGGGCCAGCGGCGCGGCGCCGGTGCCGTCCGCCGGCAGGGCGCGAGCGGCCCGGATTGTTGCGGACCCGCCCCAGGAATGCCATCGTCCTGGATCAGAAGGATCAACGGGGCCACGCCGACTCCCGATGTCACGGCGACGCAACATTGCCTCCCCTGGCCGGCACGCCCGGAGGATGAGGAGCAGGAGCCCACCCATGGCCAGCATCGTCTCGCATCCCGCCGCCGGCTGGGCGGCGGCCCTCACGGTGGCGCTGACCCTGGTCGCCGGCCTCGCCGCGCCCGGTTGGGCCGGGGACACCGCTGGCGGCTGGGGCACGGTCACCCCCCTGCCGGCGGTCACGGCCGCCGCGATGACAAGCGACCCGAACGCCTGGCAGATCTGGGAACCCTTGGGCGGGCGGAGCGAGGGCCACGCGCCCGCGCCGATGCCGGACACCGCGACCGGCGATGTCGGCGCTGGCGGGATCGAGGCCCCACCCCTGTCGCTGGTGACCCTGGATCCCCCCGTGGGCGGGCTCCGGTCCGGGGGTGTCTCGACCATCGATCGCCCCAGGGACTCGATGGGTGTCGACTCGATGGGTGTCGACTCGATGGGTGTCGACTCGATGGGCGCCGACCCGAGGGTCACCGCCTGGCCAGACTCTGGCCAAGCCCATGCCGCCCTCCGGACCGCGCCCCCCGCCCCGCGCGGGCGCGATGACTGGAGCGGCATGCCAGGCACCGGCGCCTGGGGACCCCGCGCCGGAGACGGCGCGGCGCCGCCGACGGATGCGGCCCTGGCGCCGGACATGGGCGAGGCCATCCTCTGGAACCCGCCCCCCCAGACCATGGCCCCATCCGCTGGCGCGGGGAGTCGCTGGGAACCGTCGCCGCTCGCCCCCGACGTCATGCCAGACAGCGGGGATCCCCCGCTCGCCGGCAACATCACCAGCGACGACGCCCTGGCGCCGGTGCGCTGGGACACCGCCGCCGCCGGTCCCACGGGCGGGGGATGGGTCGGCGGCCGGCTGGGCAATCGGATGGGCAGCGATCCGGCCCGGCTTGCCCCATCTGGATCCGGCTGGACGGTGGCCGCCTGGACGGCCCCGGACGGAAACCCTGGGTGTCGCGCCTCCAGCCATACCCGGGAGGGCAATGGCCGCCACCGGGTGAGCATCGGGCGCGCGGGCGGCGCCACCTACCTGGTGCTGGACAGCCCCGTGTTCCAGAAACGGACCCGCCCCTTCACCGCCACCCTGCGCATCGATGCGCTGTACAGCCGCGATCTGCGCTTCACGGTTCAGGGCGGTGCGGCGCGCGCCCTGATCACGGACATGCCCGCCTTCCTGCAGGCGTTCCGAGGCGGCTACGAGCTTGTGTTGCAGCATCGGGGCCGCGATCGGGCCCATGTGTCGCTGATCGGCTCCAGCGCCTCGATCGCGGACTTGCGTGCTTGCCTGGGCGGCGGCGCCCGGCGCCTTTAGGCCCTCAGGGCAACGGGCTCAGGGTAACGCGGGCAACGGTCCGCACGTTCGATGGAGAACCTTCGCACCTTTCAGGCGCTCAGGATGAGGACTTTCACTTTTTAAGGGCTTCATCCTGAGGAAGCGGAGCGACCGAAGGATCTCCATCGACAGCCCTGACCCTCTCGGATCGTGACTCATGAACGATCGTCCA
>JANQGN010000015.1 GCA_028277295.1 Rhodospira sp. | reverse complement strand
CCAGTTCCCCACCCTGCGCCTTCAAAGGAGAAGGATCATGGCCAAGCCGGAAACCTTTTTCGACATGGATTTTACCAAGTACCTGGCCGACCTGAAGGTACCGGGCCTTGATCTTGATGCGATCTTGGAGAGCCAGAAGAAGAACGTCGAGGCGCTGACCAACGCCAACAAGCTGGCGTTCGAGGGCATGCAGGCGGTGATGCAGCGTCAGGCGGAGTTGCTGCGCCAAAGCATGGAAGAGTATGCCAAGTCCGCGCAGTCCCTGGGCGACATGAAGGATCCGCAGGACGCCGTGGCACGCCACACCGAGATGGCCAAGCAGGCATTCGAGCGCATGATCTCCAATATGCGCGAAATGTCCGAACTGATGGCCAAGTCCAACAACGAGGTGTTCGAACTGCTGAACAAGCGCTTCTCCGAGACCCTCGAGGAAATGAAAAAGATGATGGAGAAGGCCGAGGCCGCCCCTAAGGCGCGCAAGTCCTCCGCCGCCTCCTCGTCCTGATCTCGGGTCTTGGCGGGCGAACGGCCATGATCTGACCGGCGGCACCGTTCAGGATCGGCCGACACCGCCGATCATGTCTGGTCCTGCGACGTTGGCGACCTCGTCATCCCAAGACTTCATCCCACCCAGCGGTGCGCGCGCCTCATCGCAGGGTGGGATGGTGGTCGACGGGCAGCCGCGCCGCGTGGCGCGAAGAAACGGGTGGTGATGAGTCTTTGCTCATCGCCGCCTGGCAGTATTAGGCCCGATCATTCGCGACAGGCTTGGTGGTCGGCTCCGGATATCAACCCGGAGCGACCCCTTTCCTCTCCTCCGCCGTGGCGAAGGTGGCCAAGTCGTCCTTGGGCCGGCCCCCTCCCAGGTTGGTGCCGGTCACACGGTAGTGCGCCAACTCGGCGATGTTGGTGGCCTGGTCGCCAATCCGCTCCAGATTCTTGGCCACGAACAGCAAGTGGCTGCACACCCCGATGTCACGCGGATCCTCCAGCATGTAGGTCAACAGCTCCCGGAACAGGCTGGAGTGGAGGGCATCGATCTCCACGTCCTCATGCCACACGGCGAGCGCCGCCTCGACGTCCTGGTCCAGGTAGGCCCGCACCGCCGCGGCCAGCAGGTCCGCGACCCGCACCCCGATGCGGCGCACGGCCGAGACGCTCTGACCCGGCGGTGGCGTCAGGTCGGCGACCCCGCGCCGGGCCGCGCCGGCCGCGTAATCGCCGGCCCGTTCCAGCATGGTGGCCGCGCGCAGCGCCGCCACCACCGCGCGCAAATCGTCGGCCTTGGGCTGGCGCAAGGCCAGCAGGCGCACCGCTTGCTCGTTCAGAACGTGTTCGAGCGCATCCACCTCGGCGTCGGTGCTGGTCACGGCCGCGGCACACGCCGGATCCCGCGCCACCAAGGCGTCGATCGCTCCGTGAATCTGTGCGCCGACACGCTCCCCCATCTCGGACAGGGTCTCGTCCAGGGCCGCCAGTTCGGCGTCGAACGCACGCACGGTGTGAGGATTGGCTCCGCTGGCATCCATGCTGTCGCAGCCCTCCGCGATCCTCTCGGCCATTGCGGCCAGCGATCCGCTCGACGTAGATCACGCTGACAGAGAGCATGGTGCGTGATTCTGGACTCACCCACCCTGCTCTAACAATTTGTTTTCAAGCAAATCGTCGTCGCGATCCGGTTCGGATCGCTCGGGATTTGCTCTAGATCCATATAGCAGAAAGGCGGGCCGCCATCAAAAGGCATGCATCAAGAAAATTTCACGATCGGATCTTTGGCAACCGCCTTTTCACTCGGGCTTGTACACCTAAAAGCGCCACAACATCAAGAAACGCGCCTTGACTGTGGCCAGGGACTCCCCCGAACACTCAAGAACGGCTTACGGCCGAATGCAGCGGCCGGCTGGAGTCGTAGGCTCGCTGTTGCGCGTCGCTGGCCTCGGTCTGGTGGCGCGCCTTCCAGTCCGCATAGGCCATGCCGTAAACCGCGCGCTGCGCCTGATCCTTGGATAGCGCGACGCCGCGCTCGTCCGCGGCGGCCTTGAGCCATTTCCACAGGCAGTTCCGACAGAACCCTGACAGACTCATGAGATCGATGTTCTGCACGTCGGTCCGCCATTGCAGGTGCGCCACCAGGGCCCGGAAGGCGGCGGCTTCGATCTCGGTGCGGGTCTTGTCGTCCATCTTGGACCTCCAGACGGGGGCGAGGCACGGAACACCGAGATCATCACCCGGGATCGCCAGGGCCCGCAACCACGCGCCACGCGCAGGATCGCCGCGAGGCGGAACGATCGCCGGGGCGGCGCGCGGCCTCTTGACCCCCGCCCCCATCGCTCCCATTGTCACCAAAGAGACACCAGGGGGAGCCGGCGCTCCGGCTGAGAGGCTTCCAGCACCGCCGCGCGAATCGCCGCGCGGGACTTGACGGGAAGCGACCCCTTGAACCTGATCCGGGTGACACCGGCGTAGGGAATGGTGAGGCGTCGTGACCGTCATCCCCCATCCGCCCCGGGCGGACCGTCCCGCAGATCGGCTTGTCACGCCCGCCCATGGCCTGGGCGTGCGTTTGGCTGACGCCCGCCTGACCTATGGTGGCCTGCCCCTGTTCGACGGCCTGGCGCTGGATCTGCCCGCCGGCCGGGTGACCGCCCTGCTGGGTCCCAGCGGTGTCGGCAAGTCCACGTTGCTGCGCCTGCTGGCCGGCCTGGAGGATGGCACCCACGCCCAGGCCACCATCACCACCGACGATGGCCACCCGCTCGCCGGGCGCGTCGCCCACCTGGCGCAGCGGGATTCCCTGCTGCCCTGGGCCACCGTGCTGGACAACGCCACCCTGGGCGCTCGCCTGCGCGGCACCCGGACCCCGGCGACCCGGACCGCCGCCCGCGCCCTGCTGGAGCGGGTGGGCCTGGGCGATCGCCTGGCGGACCGCCCCGACGCCCTGTCCGGGGGCATGCGCCAGCGCGTCGCCCTGGTGCGGGCGCTGATGGAGAACCGGCCGCTGATCCTCATGGACGAGCCGTTCTCGGCCCTGGACGCCCTCACGCGCCTGCGCCTGCAAGACCTGACCGCGCGCCTTCTGGCCGGACGGACGGTGCTGCTGGTCACCCATGACCCGCTGGAGGCGCTCCGCCTGGGGCATCGGGTGCATGTGCTGCACGGCCGCCCGGCCACCCTGGACGCCCCTCTCGAGCCCCCGGGGCCGCCACCCCGGGACCCCGCCGATCCGGCCCTTCTGGCCCTGCAAGCGGACCTGCTGCGCCGGCTGACCGGCGAGGCCCACGGTGTCCCGTGCCCAGAGGCCGTCGCCCCATGACCCGACTCCTCCGCCCCGCGATCACCCTGGCCGGGCTGCTGGCCCTCTGGCAGATTGCCTATCACATCGCTGGCGAGCGCCCTTACCTGCTGCCATCCCCCCTCGACACGCTGACAACGGCCATCGACCGCGCCGACCGGCTGGCCCATCACGCGCTGATCACCTTCGGCGAAATCCTGCTGGGCTTCGGTTTCGGGGTGGCGCTGGGCATGCTGTCCGCCCTGGCCCTGGTGCTCTGGGCGCCGGCCCGGCGCTGGCTGCTGCCGATCCTGGTGATCAGCCAGGCGGTGCCGGTGTTCGCGCTCGCGCCGCTGCTGGTGCTGTGGCTGGGTTATGGGCTTAGTTCGAAGGTGGTGATGGCGGTGTTGATCATCTACTTCCCGGTCACCACCGCCTTCCTGGACGGTCTGCGCCGCACCGATCCCGCCTGGCTGGACATGGCCCGGGTGATGAACGCCGGGCGCTGGGCCACGCTGTGGCACATCCGCCTGCCGGCCGCCCTGCCCGCCCTGGCCAGCGGCCTCCGGGTGGCCGCCGCCGTCGCCCCCATCGGCGCCGTGGTGGGCGAGTGGGTGGGCTCCAGCGCCGGGCTTGGGTTCCTGATGCTGCACGCCAACGCCCGCATGCAGGTGGATGTTGTCTTCGCCGCCCTGGCCCTGCTCGCCGCCTTCGCCGTGGGCCTCTACACCCTGGTGACCGCGCTGACCCGGCGCATGGTGCCCTGGCAGGCGGAAAGCAACGCCTGATCCCGTCTCACACCCTCAGGAGGATCCAGACCCCATGACCGCTCACCCTGGACTCACCCTCGCCACCGCCATTCTGGGCATCGCCCTCACGACTCTGCCGGCTCGGGCCGCCGATGATCCGGAAAAGCTGACCCTGTTGCTGGACTGGTTCGTCAACCCGGACCACGCGCCGCTGATCGTCGCCCAGGAGAAGGGCTTCTTCGCCGCTCAGGGTCTGGAGGTGGAGATGCTGGCCCCCGCCGATCCCAGCGACCCGCCCAAGCTGGTGGCCGCCGGCCAGATGGACCTCGCGGTGTCCTATCAGCCGCAGGTGCACATGCAGGTGGACCAGGGCCTGCCGCTGCTGCGGGTGGGCACCCTGGTGGCCACCCCCCTGGACACGGTGATCGTGCGCGCCGACAGCGATATTCACGGCCTGGAGGACCTGAAGGGCAAGCGCGTGGGCTTCTCGGTCAGCGGCTTCGAGGACGGCGTGCTGGGCACCATGCTGGAGACGGTGGGCCTGAGCCTCGATGACGTGGAGCAGATCAACGTGGGCTTCGGCCTGTCGCCCGCGCTGGTGTCGGGCCAAGTGGACGCCATCGTCGGCGGCTACCGCAACTTCGAGCTAACCCAACTGGAGATCGAGGGCGTGCCTGGTCGTGCCTTCTATCCGGAGGAGCATGGCGTGCCGCCCTATGACGAGCTTGTTATCGTCGCCCACGCCGACAAGACCGATGACCCCCGCCTCGACGGCTTCATGGCCGCCCTGGAACTGGCGACACAGTACCTGATCAACCACCCGCATGACAGCTGGGACCTGTTCATCGCCGCCCATCCGGACCTGGACGACGAACTGAACCGCCGCGCCTGGTTCGACACCCTGCCGCGCTTCGCCCTGCGCCCGGCGGCTGTGGACGGACCGCGCTATATCGCCTTTGGCGCGTTCCTCCTTGACGCCGGGCTGATCGAGGCCACCGCCCCCGTGGAAAAGCTGGCGGTGGACGTCCGCGTCGAGTAAACGGGCGGCCCAGTCTCCCGCCACCGGGACCCACCCCCAAGGACCGCCTCATGACCCCCGCCGCCCGCCTGCAGGCCGCCATCGACCTGCTGACCGAGATCGCCGCCACCCCGCGTCCCGCCGATGGCGTGGTACAAACCTTCCTGCGCGCCCGGCGCTACATGGGTGGGAGCGACCGGCGGGCGGTGACGGAGCGGGTCTATGGACTGCTGCGCCGCCATGCCCGCCTGGGCTGGTGGACGGGCGACGGCTCCCCGCGCGAGCGCCTGATCGCCGACCTGGTGCTCACCGACGGGTTGGATACGGCGGCGATCAAGGGGCTGTTCACCGGGCGTGGTCACGACCCGGAACCCCTGACCGCCAGCGAACAGGACCTGGCCCGGCGCCTGTCGGGCCAGCCCCTGGCACCGCCGGACATGCCCGAGGCGGCGCGTCTGGAACTGCCCGCGTGGATCCTGCCGCACCTGCCCCTGGCGCTGGGCGACGAGTGGCGGCGGGTGGTGGCGGTCCTGAACACCGAAGCCCCCCTGGACCTGCGCGTCAATGCCCTGAAGGCCGGGCGCGAGGCCGCCCGCGCCGCCCTGGCCGGGGAGGGCATCGTCGCCGAGCCTGGCCCGCTGGGGCCGCTGGCGTTGCGCATCGGCGGGCGGGTCAACCTGGCGGCCACCAAGGCGTTCCGCGAGGGCCTGGTGGAGGTGCAGGATGCCGGCTCCCAACTGGCCGCCGCCCTGGTCGGCGCGGCACCCGGGATGGCCGTCTGCGACCTCTGCGCTGGGGCCGGCGGCAAGACGCTGGCGCTGGCCGGTGCCATGGGCAACCAGGGCCGGCTGGTGGCCTGCGACATCTCCCAGGGGCGTCTGGACCGCGCCCGCACCCGCATGCGCCGCGCCGGCGTGCAGAACGTGACCGTCCGGGTGCTGGACACGCCGGGGCGCCGCTGGCTGAAGCGCCAGGCGCGCACCTTCGACCGGGTTCTGGTGGACGCCCCTTGCGGTGGAAGCGGAACGTGGCGGCGCAACCCGGATGCCCGCTGGCGGATGGACGAGGACCGGCTCAAGGCCTTGATGGCCGAACAGGACGCCCTGCTGCTGCGGGCCGCGCGGCTGGCCAGGCCGGGCGGCGGGCGAATCATCTATGTCACCTGCTCGCTGCTGCGCGCGGAGAACGAGGACCGCATCGCCGCCTTCCTGGAGACGGAGGCCGGCCAGGCGTATCGCCCCGTCCCGGCCGCCCAGGTCTGGGCCGAGGCCGGCGTGTCCGCCCCCTGCCCCATGCCCGACGAGGCCACGGCGATCCGCCTGTCCCCCGCCGATCATGACACGGACGGGTTCTTCGTGGCCGTGCTGGCGCGGGAAGAGGCACAAGACACCGAAACCGGCGCCCCACCCCAGCCCTCCCCATGACTGGGGAGGGAGTCCGAGCGGCTCCACCCGCAAACCGACTCCTCCCCCATTTATGGGGGAGGTCGGGAGGGGGCGACGGGTCCTACGCCTCCCCCCACAGCGTCTCCAGGGTGTGCGGGCCGCCGGGGAAGACCCAGAAGTCCCCGGAGACATAACGAACCCCCCGGTCCAGCGCCGCGAGCGCCGTCATGTCCTCATCGTTCAGGGCGAGGCCGGCCGCCGCCAGGTTCTGGGCCAGCCGCGCCGGGTTCACGGACTTGGGGATCACCGACGTGCCGCGCCGCAAGGCCCAGGCAATCAGCACCTGCGCCGGCGACGCGCCGTGACGCGCGGCGACAGCGGCGACCGTCGGGTCCTCCAGCAACACCGGCTCGTTCTCGCCACGCAGCATGGCCGGTCGGTCGCTTGATCCCAGCGGCGAGTAAGCGGTCAGGTGAACCCCGGCGTCCCGGCAGAAGGCCAGCATGTCGGCCTGCTGGAGGTACGGGTGCAACTCGATCTGGTTGACCTCCGGGACATGGCGGGCGCCCTCCACCAGCGCCCGCAGGCGCGGCACGCTGATGTTGCTCACCCCGGCATGGCGAGTCAGGCCCTGGTCCACCAGGGTCTCCATGGCCGCCCAGGTGGTGGACAGAGGCAGGTCGTCCGGGTCGACGAAGTCGGCCGCCGTCTCCGGCATGACCGTGCCCCGCTTGTGGGCGACCGGCCAATGGATCAGGTAAAGGTCCAGGGCATCCAGACCCAGGTTCTTCAGGGTGTGTTCCAGCGCCGGGCGAACATCGTCCGGGGCGTGGGCATCGTTCCAGAGCTTGGAGGTGATCCAGACGTCTTCGCGCTTGAGGCCAGCACGAAACGCCTCGGCCAGGGCTTGCCCCACCTCGGCCTCGTTGCCGTAGATATGGGCGCAGTCGATGTGCCGATAGCCAAGGCGCAGGGCCTCGGCCACCGCCGCGCCGACGACACCGGGGGCGGCCTTCCAGGTGCCCAGCCCGAGCTGGGGCATCGCGTCGCCGTTGGCGAACGGTACGGTTTGCATGATCGCTCCTTATCCTCGGATCACTCGGGCCAGGCGGCGGCGCCGGACACGGTCGCCGTCCCTCGCCCGTCCGCGATATAGGGTCATGAGCGGGCCTTCGACATCCTTTTCTGGCTCGGCCACAGGGCCAGCAGGGCCGGCAGGACGCCCAGGGTACAGACCAGCGTCAAGCCAATGGCGATGGTCAGCAACACGCCCATGCTGGCCGTGCCGGGGTGGCTGGAAGCGGCGATCGAGCCGAACGAGCCGATGGTCGTGAGCGCGCTGAACAGCACCGCGCGCGGCGTGCTGCTGGCCATGGCATCGGCCACGTCGGCCTCGCCGCGCTCGCGCTGGACCAGGTGAATGGCGCTGGCCACCCCCAGGCCGAACAGCAGCGGCAGCACGATGACGTTGGCGAAGTTGAACGGCAGGCCAAGCACCGCCGCCGTGGCCACGGTCAGCACGGCGGCCAGGGTGAGCGGCGCGAACACCAGCAGCACGTCGCGGACCCGCCGCAGGGTCGCCGCCAGCAGGACCGAGATCCCCAGAAAGGCCAGGGTCGCCGCCTCGGCGAAAGCCCCCAGCACCGTCCGCCCCGACTCGCGGATCAACACCGGCGACCCAGTGGCCTCGGGCACCTCGGCGCGCACCGCGTCCACGAAGCGCGCCAGTTCGGCCGGATCGCGCGCGTCCAGGGCCGAGCGCACCTCGACGCGCGCCCGGCCATCCGGCGCAAGGTAGCGGTCTCGCAGCGCCGCCGGGAAATCGGCCAGGGTGACCGGACCGGCCGTCAGGGAGTCCCGCAATCGGTCCAGCACCGGCGGCAGATCGGCAGTCAGCGCCTGGTCCACGTCGGCCAGCGACTCGGGTGTGTCGGCGCGCGCCAGCACGGCGGCGAGCCGCCGGGCGGCGGCCTGTGTCCCGGGATCGGCGCCCGGCGCCTCGGCCAGGCGCGCCAATGCCTCACCCAGCGCCAGGACGGCGGTCCGCAGGGCCGGGGCATCCGGCGGCGGCAGGGTCTGTTGCGCCAGCGACGCGCCCAGGAACAGGGCCATGTCGCCGACGACAAAGAGCTTCTCCTCCTGCTCCCCCGGCACCAGGTCGCGAGCGGTGATGGCGCTGGCCACCTCGGGCAAGGCGGCCACCCGGCCCGCCAGGACCTCCGCCGCGTCCAGATCGGCGGCCAGGATGTCCATGGTGTAGGGCGTCACCTGCGGGTCATCCAGCAGATCGAGGACGGCGGCCACGGACTCGGTGTCTGGATCGCGCAGGTTGAGCGGATCGAAGTCGAAGCGCGCCCCCGGCGCCAGCGCCGCCGCCCCCAAACCCAGCAGCAGCGCGCCCAGAACCACCAGGCGGGCACGCCCGCGCAAGCCCGACTCCAGCCGCGCCGCCACCGCTCGAAGCCCCCCATCGCGCCCGCCGCCGCCGGGGCGCGCCGGCAGCACCGCCAGGATGGCCGGCGGCAGGGTCAGGTTGGCGACGAAGGCCACGCCCATCCCCATGCCCGAGATCAGTCCCAGTTGCGCGAGCCCCCGGTAATCGGTGGGCAGGAACGCCAGGAAGGCGATGGCCGCCGCCACCGCGCAGAGCGCCAGCGCCGGTCCCACGCCTCGCGCCGCCTCGGCCAGGGCGGCGGCGTTGTCGGCGCCCCGCTCCCGACCCTCCCGATAACGCAGCGCGAAGTGAATGCCGAAGTCCACCGACAGGCCGATGAACAGCACCGCGAAGGCCACCGAGATCATGTTGAGCGTGCCCACGGTGATGGCGGCCAGGCCAGCCGTCCAGCAGAGGCCCGCGACCAGGGTGATCACCGTGGCCAGGATCAGCCGCGGCGAGCGCAGACCGAGGATCAACAGGCTCACCACGGCGACGAAGGTGATGGCCCCGGCCAGGTCCATGCCGGTCTGGACGCTCTTCAGTTCCTCGCTCTCCATGGCCGCCGCGCCGGTAAGGCGGACCGTCACGCCCGCGTCCGGCGTCAGGCCCAGGTCCTGGGCGGTCGCGCGCACGGCCGTCATGGCCGCGCCGGCCGGCGACAGGGCGGTCAGATCCAGGGTCGGCTTGGCCAGCAGGAGGCGGCGGGTGTCCCCCGGCGCGGGCACCGCCTGGCCGCGCATCAGCGCCTGCCAGTCCAGCCGCGCCGCCCGGTCACCGCCGAGGCGCGCCTCGGCCACGCCGGCCATGCGCTCCAGCACCGGCCCCAGGGCCAGGCCGCCGCCACCCGCCAGCGCGGGCGCCTCTCCCTCGGCCAGCGCGTCGGCGGCGGTGCCCATCAGCCCGGCCAGTCCGCGCAGGGACGGATCCGGCCAGAGCGCGCCCAGGAACGGTTGCGCCTCGGCGAGTGTGTCGGAGAGCTTGTAAAGGTCGTCCACGCCCAGGAACAGCAGACCATTGCGCCGAAAGAAGGGATCACCCGCCACATCCTGGACGAAGGCGAACAGGTCATCGCGCGGCGCCAGCGCGGCGGTCAGGGCGGCGGCGGCCGCCTCGGCCTGGGCGCCGGTGCGCGCATCGATCACCACCGCCAGTTCGCCGCCCAACTGGGGGAAGGCGTCCTTGAGCATCCGGTCCTGTTGCTGGAAGGGCAGATCCGGGTCGAGCATCGCCGAGGTGTCGGTGGACACGCCCATTCGCGTTGCCGCCAGCCACAGGGACAGCGCCGTCAGCACCAGGGCCACGGACAGCACCAGCCAGGGACGGCGGCGCGCCCCCTCCACCCACGCCGCGATCAGGCCAGCGACGCTCATCGCACATACCCGTTGTCGCGGAACCAGGCCACGGCGTCGGCCAGGGCCGCGCGCGCCGGGCGCCAGGCATAGCCAAGCTCCCCCGCGGCCTTGCCGCTGGAGAAGAACATGCGCTTCTTGGCCATGCGCAGGCCATCCACGGTGGCGAAGGGCTCCTTGCCCGTGATCCTGGCGACACCCTCGGCCATCCAGGCGAAGGGCAGGATCAGGTCATGGGGCAGGCGCATCGTGGGCGGCCGGCGGCCGGTGAGCGCCGCCACCTCGGCCAGGATGCCGGCGAGCGTCATGTCCTCACCGCCGAGGATGTAACGCTCACCCACCGCGCCCTTGTCGAAGGCCAGCAGGTGCCCGGCCGCCACGTCGTCCACGTGGGCCACGTTCAGGCCCGTGTCCACATAGGCCGGCATGCGCCCGGCGGCGGCCTCGACGATCACCCGGCCGGTGGGGGTGGGCTTGATGTCGCGTGGACCGATCGGCGTGGAGGGATTGACGATGACCACCGGGGCGCCCTCGTCGCGCACCAGGGCGGAGACGGCGGCCTCGGCGCGGTACTTGGAGCGCTTGTAGGCGCCGACCATGTCGGCCTCGGTCGTGGGGGTGGCCTCGTCGGCGGGCGTGCCATCGGCGTGGGGGCGCAGCACCGCCACCGAGCTGGTGTAGACAACGCGCCGCGCGCCGGCCTCCAGGGCGGCGCGAATGACGGCCCGGGAGCCCTCCACGTTGACCCGGTCCATGGCCGGCGGATCGGGGATCCACAGGCGGTAATCGGCGGCCACGTGATAAAGGGCCTCACAGCCTCGGGCGGCGGCCCGCAGGGAGGCCGGATCGATCAGGTCTCCCTCGGCGATGTCCACGTCCAGCCCGGCCAGGTTGCGCCGGTCGCTGCCCGGCCGCGCCAGGCAGCGCACGGTTTCGCCACGCGCCAGCAGGGCACGGGTCACGGCGGCGCCGACAAAGCCGGTCGCTCCGGTCACCAGGGTTGTCATGGGGCGCGCCTCCCACGGGATGAGGACAGGCGCCCTTGGGACGCCGCAGGACTCAGCCCGCATGCCTACCGCGCCACACCCCGCCCTCGCAAGGGCGCCGGACCAACGGGTCGCGGGAGTACCCTTGTCGTGCACCCCAAGAGGTGATCAAGCCCCGGCCATACCGCAACGAATTGGTAGGATGTTCGGCGCACCAGCCTGTGTTAGGCTTTCCGAGTATCGCGTATCGGTAAGCGTTCCGGCTCGGAATTCGGCCCGAGTCCGTGCCGGCGACTGGTTCTCCCCCGCCGCAAAGGACACCCGGATCATGGCTGA
>JANQGN010000067.1 GCA_028277295.1 Rhodospira sp. | reverse complement strand
TCTTCGCCGTGCTGGGGGTGATCGCCAGCTCCGTCGAGCGGCTGGCGGTGGAGATCCGCCACCTGCAACGCACCGAGGTGCGCGAGGCCGAGGAGTACTTCTCCCCCGGCCAGAAGGGCAGTTCGGCCATGCCCCACAAGCGCAACCCTATCCTCACCGAGAACCTGACCGGCCTGGCGCGCGTCGTGCGCGGCTACGTGGTGCCGGCCATGGAGAACGTGGCCCTGTGGCACGAGCGCGATATCTCGCATTCCTCGGTGGAGCGCATGATTGGTCCCGACGCGACCGTGACGCTCGACTTCGCCCTGGCCCGCCTGGCCGGGGTGGTCGACAGGCTGGTGGTCCATCAGGACGCCATCGACGCCAACCTGAACCGCATGGGCGGGCTGGTGTTTTCCCAAAGGGTATTGCTGGCCCTGACCCAGGCGGGGGTGAGCCGCGAGGACGCCTATCGGCTGGTGCAGCGCAACGCCATGAAGGTGTGGGACGGCGCGGGGGACCTGCTCACCCTGCTGCGCGCCGATGACGAGGTGACCGCCGCCCTGGACGACGCCACCCTGGCCGGCCTGTTCGACCTGGGCCACCACACCCGGCACGTGGATACGATCTTCCGACGGGTGTTCGGCGAGGGGTGATCGGTGTGCCGGCCGAGCGGGCTCATGGCGGCGCCGCCCGCCCGGCGCCCCCCTCCAGGACTCCCTTGGCCAGGGCGTGACGCACCACCTTGCGGAACACGGTGGGCAGCGCGTGCTCGCCCAGGCTGTCCAGCGGTACCCACACGCCCCTGACGCGCGGATTGGCGCCCACCCAGGCCATCACCACCGTCATTTCCAGGTGGAAGTGGGTGAAGGTGTGCCGCACCAGGCCCGGCACCGCCCGCCAGTCCTCGAACGGCAGGGGCGCCGAGTCGGCCACGGCCGTCCCGGGGTCGGGCATGGGCCCCTCGGCCCAGTCGGTCCCCGGCACCTCCATCATGCCGCCCAGCAGGCCCCGCGCGGGCCGCTGGCGCAACAGCACGGCCCCGTCACGCCGCCGGATCCAGAAGGCGACGCCCCGCCGCGTGGGCCGTTCCGCCTTGGCCGCCTTGGCCGGCAGGCGCTCCGCCAGGCCGGTCCGCTGGCCCTCGCACGCGCCCCGCCAGGGGCACAGCCCGCAGGCCGGGTTGCGTGGCGTGCACAGGGTCGCCCCAAGGTCCATCACCGCCTGGGCGTAGTCGCCACAGCGATTGGCCGGAGTCATGGCATCGGCCAGGGCGCGCAAGGCCGGCTTGGCGGCGGGCAGCGGCGTCTCGACGGCAAACATCCGGGCCATCACCCGCTCGACGTTGCCGTCCACCACCACCGCCCGCCGGCCGAAGGCAATGGCGGCGATGGCCGCCGCCGTGTAGGCCCCCACGCCGGGAAGGGCGAGGAGGGACTCCTCGGTCTCCGGGAAGCGGCCGCCGTGGGCATCGGTGACCCTCCGCGCGCACGTCAGCAGGTTGCGGGCGCGGGCGTAGTAGCCCAGACCGGCCCATTCGGTCATCACCGCCGCGTCCTCGGCCCGCGCCAGGTCGCGCACCGTGGGCCAGCGCGCCAGGAAGCGCGCGTAGTAGGGCTTGACCGCCGCCACCGTGGTCTGCTGAAGCATCACCTCGGACAACCACACCCGGTAGGGATCGGCTGCCTCTCCTGGCGCCACCCGCCAGGGCAGATCGCGCCGCTCGCGGTCGTACCAGGTCAGCAGCCGCGCCGACAGCGCGGCGGCGGCGTCCGCGTCCGGCAGGGCGGCGGTTGCCTCGGACCCGGACACACGAGGCTTGGCGGCACGCGCCATGGGCGGGATCTCCTCGAAGAGGACAGGGAATGCGAGTCCTTGACGGGCCCGGGGTGGAACGGCTCCATTTGGGGGCGAACCAGGCCCCAAGGCAACGGCCGCGCCACCAGGAGACGGGGCGATCGCATGTGAAGCGTGATGGCGCGGTTGCGAGGGGCGACGGTTCTCCGCGCCGATCGCCAGAGAATGGGCGACCATTTCAAGGACACGTTGCACGTCATTGCGCGCCCTCGTCGTCAGACGAGGGCGCGGCAATCCAGGGGCGGAAGACGGTGCGCTGTGCCCTGGATCGCTTCGGCTTCGCCTCGCGATGACGGAGAATGATGGCGTAAGCATCCCGTCTCCAAACGCGATCGCCCTGACCAGGAGACCCGCGACCATGGCACGGCGACCCAGGACCACCGGAAAGACGATCAAGGCGCCCGCCGGCGCGACCCAGGCCGCCGCGCCGGTCCCGGCCGCCTGGCTGCGCCGCCTGGTGACCGAGGAAGGCGAGCGCCTGCCGGTGCACGACCTGCACGGCCGCAGCCGCCGCGTCCGCTCCGTCGGCCATATCCTGGAGCCTGCCACGCGCCGCTTGCTGGGCCGGCGCGGCCTGGCCCTCGGCACCCTGCTGGCCCATTGGGACGCGGTGGTTGGCCCAGCCGTGGCGCGCCACTGCGTGCCGGTGAAACTGGTCATGCCGCGCAAGGGGGCGGCCACGTCCCTGGGCGGGGTGCTGCATGTAAAGGCTATCTCCGGCGCCGTCGCCACCGACCTGATGCACCGCTCCTCGCTGATCCGCGAGCGCATCAACGGCACCCTGGGCTACCGCGCCGTCGAAAGGGTGCAGATCTCACAGGGCCGCTTGCCTGGTCGCGCGCGGCCACCCGGCGCGGCGCTGTCACCGGCGCCGCCGCCTCCAGAGCGTCTGGCCGCCCTGGAAAGTAGCCTGGCCACGGTCGAGGACCCCGACCTGCGCGCGGCCCTGGAGCGCCTGGGCCGGGCGGTGCTGGCCGCGCGCCGGTGAGCGGCGGCCATGCCCTCGCCCCATTCCCCTGGCCCGATGACGATGCCTGGAGAGCCCTTCGACTGGTCCCACGCCCGCTTGTCCGGTTCCGCCGCCCCGCCTATACAGATCATACGGTTGCCTCTTTCTCGTTCGTTCACAGGAGCTTGCCCGTGCCCCGCCGTCCGATTGTCTCCCGCCGCCACATCCTGACCGGCATAGCCGGTCTGTCGACCCTGGCCCTTCTTCCCGCCCGGTCCGCGACGGCTCAGGAGAGCGCCACCGACACCGCCGACGCCGGCGACGCCATCATCTATGACCCCTACACCCTGGGCGATCCGGACGCGCCGGTGCAAATCCTGGAGTTTTCCTCCTTCACCTGTGGCCACTGCGGGCGGTTCCATATCGAGACGCTGCCGACCCTCAAGGAGCAGTACATCGACACCGGCAAGGCCAACCTGACCCTGGTCGACTTCCCACTGGACGACGTCGCGCTGCTTGTGACCCTGATCACCCGCTGCGCGCCCAAGCCGCTGTACCATCAGCTTGTGGAAATCTACTTCGGGGACCAGGACGCCTGGCTGAAGCGCGATCCGCTCAAGCCTGTCCTGGGTATCGCCCGCCTGGGCGGCCTGTCCCAGGAGCGCATTGACGCCTGTCTGACCGACGATGCCCTGTTCGAGGAAATCCGCCGCCGCCGCGCCGACGCCGAGGCGCGCTTCAACATCACCGGGACCCCCACCTTCGCCATCAACGGCGTGCGACACGATGGGTCCTACAAGGCTGATTCGCTGCTGCCGGCCGTCGCCGAGGCCCTGGCCAAGGCCGAGGCCGAGGGCAACTAGGCCCGGCCCGCCTGGCCCCCCGCCGCCGCCCCGCCATCATGGTCCAGTTCACCCACCTGCGCCTGACGGGCTTCAAGTCCTTCGTCGACCCCACCGACCTGCCCATTGAAACCGGGCTGACCGGGGTGGTGGGACCGAACGGCTGTGGCAAGTCCAACCTGGTGGAAGCGTTGCGCTGGGTGATGGGCGAGACGTCGGCCAAGCAGATGCGCGGCGGCGAGATGGACGATGTTATCTTCGGTGGCACCCGCGACCGCCCGGCCCGCAACATCGCCGAGGTGACCATTACCCTGGACAACGCCGACGGCTCCGCCGCCGCCTGGCGCCAGTTCCCCGACCTGGAGATCAGCCGGCGGATCGAGCGCGGCGCGGGCTCCCTCTACCGGCTCAATGGCAAGGAGGTGCGCGCCCGCGACGTTCAGCTTTTGTTCGCGGATGCGGCGACGGGCGCGCGCTCCACGGCCATGGTGTCGCAAGGGCGTGTCGGCGCGCTGATCGCCGCCAAGCCGGCGCAGCGGCGCAGCCTGCTGGAGGAGGCCGCCGGTATCTCCGGCCTGCACAGCCGCCGCCACGAGGCCGAGATGCGCCTGAAGGGCGCCGAGGCCAACCTGGAGCGCCTCGACGACATTCTTTCGGCCCTGGATGGTCAGGCCCGCAACCTGCGAAAGCAGGCGCGCCAGGCCGCCCACTACCGGACCCTGTCGGAGTCCATCCGCGTCGCCGAGGCGCTGGTGTTGCGCCTGCGCTGGCTGGCCGCCATCCGGTCGCTGGACCAGGCCCGCGCCGCCTTGCGGGACAGCGAGCGCCAGGTGGGCGACCTGACGGCGCGGGCGAGCGCCACGGCCCGCGCCCATGAGGCGGCCGCCGAGGCCCTGGCCCCGCTCCGTCAGGCGGAGGTCGAGACCGGGGCGGCCCTGCAACGCCTGACCGTGGAGCGCGAGCAGCTTCAGGCCGAGGAAGAACGCCTCAAGGCGGCCCAGGCGGACAACGACAGGCGCCTTGCCCAGATCACCCGCGACCACGAGCGCGAGACCGCCCGCGTGGCCGACGCCGAGGCGGCGCTGGCCCGCCTGGGGGAGGAGCGCGCCGGCCTGGAGACCGCCGCCGCCGGTGACGACGCGGCACGCGAGCAGGGCAAGGCCCGGCTTCAGGACGTCAACGCCGCCGTCAACACCCTGGAGGCCGAGGCCACCCAGGCCACCGAGGCCCTGGCCCGCGAGGACGCGCGCCGGTCGGCCCTCGACCGACAGGTGTCCGAGGCCGAGGCTCGCGCCCGGCGGCTGGCGCAGCGCCGCGCCGAGGTCGAGCGGTCGCTGGAGGCCGCCCGCGCCCGCGCGCTCGATCCGGCCGAGGTGGCGGCGGCCGAGGCGGCGGTGGCGGCGGCCGACGCGGCGCTTGTCGATGCCCGGGCGCGGCGGGAGCGGGCGGAGGAAGCCCGCGCCCAGGCCCGCGCCGGGGTGGAGACCGCCCGCGAGACCCTGCAAGGCGTGGCGGCGGAGCGCGCCAGCCTGCGCGCCGAGGTCAAGGCCCTGGAGGCGGTGCTCAGGCGCGCGGCGCCCGCCG
>JANQGN010000715.1 GCA_028277295.1 Rhodospira sp. | reverse complement strand
GAGCCCCCGCGTCCATCCTTCAGATGGACGCGGTTCAACACTCTACGGCGACGCGGAGCGTCGCCTGGGCGAGCCGAGGGACCTCCATCGTCTCGCGCGGCCCTGTCCGTTAACCTGGGCTCGTCGGCCTGATGCGACCAGCCGTTCTCAGGATGGGCCTGTAACGGCGGCCCGTGCCGATGACTCCGGCTTTGATCATAGGGTGCGCTCGACGGCCACGTATGGGGTCGGCGGCGCACCGCCTTTGCTCTAAACGAGGCGCGAGCGTACCCTACGGGAGAGGTCGGACGTCAAAGACCAAAGGCCGCCCCGCCATCATGAGAACGGCTGGTGCGCCGCGTCCCCGGTGGCCGCGCCACCCTAGGGCGGATCGCCTCTCATTTGACCCACCTGGTGGGCTCAATGAGAGGCGTGACTCCGCCCTAACGATCTACTCTAGCCGTCCTCCTCGTCCTCCGCCGTCGCCAGCACAATGCGCCCGTCCTCGGTCAGCGGGAAATCGGGCACCCAGGTGATCTCCCAGGGATGGCCGTCGAGATCGGCGAAGTAGGCCGTGACACCCCCCCAGGGCATCTCGCGCGGCTCCTTCAGCACCTTGGCGCCGGCGGTCACCGCCGTAGCCAGGCGCTCACCCACCTGCTCCGGCCGCTCGACGTTGAAGGCCAGGGTGATCCCGCCCGGGCGCCCGTCCGCCAGGCCGGTATCGCCGGCCAACGCGTCCCGGCCGTAGAGGCTGAGCACCACCCCGCCACCGTCCAGGAAGGCCACGGCCTCTTCGTTCGGCGGGGCGGCGCGCAAGCCGAGCGCTTCGTAGAAGGCGCGGGCGCGCGCCACATCTGCCACGGCGAGGGTAATCAGGCTGATCGCGGGCATGAGCCGGGTGTCTCCCATCGCGAGGCGGCGGATCACGCGCCGCGAACGTTCACTTAATGTTCTATACCCCGCGTGCGCCGCCATGTCCACATGCGCGTTGGGCGAGGACCGTTAGGCCCCGAAGCCTTCAGTGCGTCTCGAGAAACCGTTGCGCCTTCTCGGGCAGGCCATCGGGCAGCAACGGCCCCATGGTACGCAGCAACTGTGGGAAATCGATGGGCTTGCTCTGATAGCCGTCGCAGCCGGCGCTCATGGCGCGTTCCTCGTCCTCGGCCATGGCGTTGGCGGTCAGCGCGATCACCGGGATGGCGCGGGTGGCCGCGTCGGCCTTGATCTCCCGGGTCGCCTGGTAGCCATCCTTGATGGGCAGCCCCATGTCCATGAGGATCAGGGCCGGCCCCTCGGTGGCGGCCATCGTGACGGCCTCCTCGCCATTGACGGCGCGGGCCATGTCGAAGCCGCGCTTACGCAGCCAGCGGGACAGCATGTCCCAGTTCATGTCATTGTCCTCGACGACCAGCAGCTTGGCCATGGGGCATCCTCGGGGTCAGGCGGTGGATGAGGGAATGGACGCGGGCGCGGCCATGGTCGCGGTCTCCGCGGGGGTGCCGATCAGGCCCTCGATCTGGGTCAGCAGGGACCGCGCCTCGAAGGTGCCCTTCTCCAGGACGGTCTTGACGTTGGCCTTCAGGAAGGCTTGCTCCTCGCTGGACAGGTCCTTCGCGGTCATGACGATGACCGGGATGGCCGCCCACGCGGGACGCTCGCGGAGCCGCCGCACCACCTGGAAGCCGTCCACCCCCGGCATCATCAGGTCGAGCAGGACGACCGCCGGTGTGAAGGACTCCAGATAGGCCAGACCCTGCTCGCCGTCGGCGGCCTCGGCCACCGTCCAGCCCCGTTTTTCCAGGCCGCGCCGCAGCAGGTCGCGCGTGAACGTGTCGTCGTCGATGATCAAGGCCTGCGCCGGCTGGGAGCCGGGGCGCCAGCGGTCGAGGCAGGCCATCAACAGGTCGCCGTCGACCGGCTTGGGGAACACATCGGCGGCGCCCAGGGTAATGGCCAGGTCGGCGTTGCCGGCGATCGTCACCACCAGCACGGGGATGCGCGACAGGGCCGGGTCCGTCTTGACCTCCTCCAGCACCTGCCAGCCGTCCTTCCCGGGCATGATGATGTCCAGCAAGATGGCCAGCGGCGCCTGTTCACGCGCCAGTGCCATGCCCTCCTCGCCATTGTAGGCATGGAGGGTGCGATACCCTTGTTCCTCCAGGGTCGGGCGCAGGCGGTCATGGAACGCCGGGTCGTCGTCGATCAGCAGGACCAGCGGCCGCGCGGGATCGGGCGGGGCGCCCTCGGGCGTGGGCGCGGCCACCGTCAGCGCGGCGGCGGCACTGCCCTCGGCCATGGCCCGCGCGCTCAGCGCCCTCGGCACCTCGACAAAGAAGGCCGACCCGGTCCCCACCGCGCTCTCCGCCCAGACCCGGCCGCCGAACATGGTGACCACCTTCTTGACCAGCGCCAGGCCCAGGCCTGTGCCCGGGAACTTGCGCGACATGGAGGAGTCCACCTGGGAGAATGGTTCGAAGATCGTCAGCAGCTTGTCCGGCGGAATGCCCACGCCGGTATCGCGGACCACGAAGCGCACCCAGGGTGTAGCGCCGCGCTCAACCAGGTCCACCGACAAGGTGATGTCGCCCTTCTCGGTGAACTTGCAGGCATTGCCCATGACGTTGATCAGGCACTGCTTGAGACGGGTCTTGTCGGTCTCGATCTCGCCCACGGCCTCGGCGATCTCCAGGCGCACGCGGTTGCCGTTCTTCTTGGCGTATTCGAAGATCGTGCTTTCGATCTCCGCCAGGATCTCGCGCAGATCGTGGGTGCGCGGCTGCACCGTCAGCTTGCCGGCCTCGATGCTGGAGAAGTCCAGCACCTGGTTGACCAGGTCGATGTTGTGGCGGACGGC
>JANQGN010000731.1 GCA_028277295.1 Rhodospira sp. | reverse complement strand
GGAGGAATGCGGTCAGCGCGAACAAGCCTTGTGGGTCCGCGTGTTCTGGCAGACGGTGAAGAACCTGCGCATGCTGTCGGACAGCACGGTCGATTTCGTTGGAGACGTCTTCGACGAAACGGAAAGTGCGGCCGAGCTCCGGGACAGCAAAGATCAGGTTTTCGTGTTCCTGTATCACTACAACAAGCTCATCCTGGCTGTGATGTTCCAGGATGAAGACAAGATCGCCCATCACCTGGAGCCCGCGCAACGACTGCTGCACTCTTGCAACGGCATCGCCATCGTCCCCGTCTTTCACTTCTACGCCTTCCTGGGCAGGGTGATCCTGATGGCCGCCGACCCAGACGCACGGGCCGAGGCGCGTCGTGACAGTCTCGAATCGCTGCGCGATCATGCCGACGCCATGCGCGTGTGGGCGGAGAACGCGCCCATGAACTATGGCCACAAGTACGCGGCCATGGCCGCCGTTCTGGCCGGGCTGGAGGGCGACGACACAACCATGGCCGCGCGGTTCGACGCGGCGATCACCGGCGCCGAGCGCCATGGCTACACCTGGGACAAGGCCGTCTACCAGGAACTGGCGGGACAACACTCTCTCGACCGGGGACTTGACAACCTGGCGGGCCTGTATTTGCGGGAAGCCCTACGGAGTTACATGGCCTGGGGCGCCACGGCCAAGGTCACGCACCTCAAGCGGCGGTATGGCTTGCTTCTGGCCGACGATGGTGCCGCGCGGACGGCGGCCGACGACGCCGATGTGGACCCGCGCGAAATCAGCCAGCACGACCTGGACCTGGCGACCGTCTTGAAAGCCTCTCAGGCGATTGGCGCGGAGATCGTCCTCAACCGGCTGCTGGATCGCATGATGCGGACCGTTCTGGAGAACGCGGGCGCCGACCGAGGCGTGTTGCTGCGGATTGGCCCGACGGGGGACCTCAACATCTGGGCGGAGACATGCGTGGGCGAGCCAACGCGCGCGGATCCGGACATGGGCAACACCGCGACCGATGGCGTGCTCCCGCTGGGGCTGGTCCATCATGTCGTCGCCACGCGCCAGACGGTGATCTATCCGACGACGGACGGCCACCCGTTCTTTTCCTCGGACGCCTACCTGGCGGACCAGGACATCCGCTCGGCGATCTGTCTGCCCATCCGGGCGCGGGACGAAGTCATCGTGCTCCTGTATTTGGAAAACAGAATTACCCCCAACGCCTTCACACGACGTCACGTCGAGATACTGGAACTCCTGGCCGGCCAGATCGCCATTTCCCTTGAGAACGCGCGCCTTTACGAGCAACTCGAATTGCGCGTGGCGGAACGCACGCAAGAACTGCAAGACAAGATGGCGGAACTATCACGCGCCTATGACTCCGTCCGCGCGATCCAGACGAAGCTGGAGGCGCAGGCCATTGAGTTGCGCCAGGCCAAGGACCGCGCCGAAGAGGCCAACGCGGAACTGTTGCAAAAGAACGTCACAATTCAAAAGATGGCCTGCACGGATCCGTTGACGGGACTCTATAACAGGCGGTTCCTGGATAATGCACTGGAAAAGGAAATGGAGCGGGAGAAGCGTTATATACAACCGCTCAGCATGGCCGTCATCGATATTGACCACTTTAAGCGATTTAACGACACTTTCGGTCATGCTTGTGGAGACCGGGTGCTCCAGGAAGTCGCCTCTGTCATATCGCACCGCGTCAGGGGGTCGGATACGGTCGCGCGCTGGGGCGGAGAAGAGTTTTGTATTCTGATGCCGCAGACGGAAATAGAAGGCGCGCTCAAGCTCCTTGAGGACATCCGCCGTCAAATCGAGATCTCCCAGCTTCCCGATCTGGAAGAAACGGTGACGATCAGCGCCGGGGTCGCGATGCTCGAAGACGCGGATACGGCCGAATCCTTCTTCCAGCGCATCGACGAAGCGCTTTATGCCGCGAAGGAAGGCGGCCGCAATCAAGTGCGGCTAAGTTGCCCCAGCGAAGATGGTTAGAGCATGGTGCGATGCGCAAGGCTCGTCGCGGCTATAAGGTTCCGCGCGCTGCTTGTCGTGCGCGTCAAGCCGACATCCTGAGGACCTCCAGCAGGCGCCGGCGCACTTCCGGATCCTTGGCGTTCTCGGCGATGTTCTGCTGCGTGACGCCGGAAAAATCCTCGATGTCACTGCGGGCGCCGTTGGCCATGAACCAGCGCGCCTGATCCAGGTATCCCTCGAAGTGATCGGGGGCCGCCATGGTGGCCCGCAGAACATTGTCATGCAGGGCCGTCAGGCCATTGACCACGGGGATTTCGTTGATGGCGTCGGCGAGTTGTTGGGCCGAGAGGTGCCCGGCGCACAGTTTCAGAATGTCGAGATGGTTGAACACCGAGGCCCGGATCACGGTATGGGCCCCCATGGGATGACGCTCGTGAAGGGTGGGATCGGCGCCCTTGGCCAGCAGCACCCGGGCCAGCTCCAGCCGGAGTCGGGCCATGTCCGGACTGGGCGGCAAACCGTTGTTGCCGGTGACCGCGACGACCAGGGGGGGCTGTTGCAGCGGACCGCCCAGGCGGTTGACATCGGCGCCGTCGGTCTCGATCAGGGCGGTGACGGCCGCGAGGGTTCGATCCACCGTCGTCGAGTCCTTGGCCGCATCGGCCAAACCGTCGCTGACGAGCCCAACCATACGATCGGCCAGCGCCTGGGCGGCCTGCTCCTCGGGTGGCACGGTCGGGGCGATGCGCCGCAGGTAGCTTTGGTAGTAGCGGGCCTTGGCGTCGGCCGGACTATCGTAGGGACGCAGAATGTCCATCAACGCCTGATTCTGGAACTGCTGGGCGAACTCCATCGCGCCCAGGCCGCGCGCGGTGGTGATGGTGGTGTTGGCGCCGCGTTCCACCAGAAAGCGCGCCAAGTCCAGGTAACCGTAGAACACGGCCTGCAGAAGAACGGTATGGCCGTTCAGATCCCAGACCGCGTCCATCTGCGCCGGGGTGTGCTCCAGCAGGACCTTGGTGGTGGCGACGTCGCCGGACTGCCCGGCCATATGGATCGGCAAGGCAGCAGAGCGGGCGTGTGCCATGGCGCTGTCGGCGCCCTTGGCCAGCAGCGCGGTCACCGTGTCGGCGTGCCCCCGCACCGACGCCCACAACAACGGGGTCCAGCCGTCGGCGTCATGCTGGTCGGGCATGCCCCCGGCGGCGATCCAGGCCATGAGGGCGTCGGTGTCCCCGGCCTTGCCGAGGGTGATCGCGGTCGTGATGTCCTGCGACATGACCGGTGTTCCTTTCGCGGGCGGGAAGGGGACGTGGGCGAAGCGGGTCTCCCCTGGGTTGTGCGCGGGAGACCCACCCGGCCGGGATAGACGGTGGCCCTCGGTCATCGGCGATGGCCGAGAGCCGGGTCTAACGGAGTCATGCCACGGCCGCCGCCTGGGCCTCGTGATCGGTCCGATCGCACATGACGACTTCGGCGATCAGCCCATCACGCATCTTGAAGAGCATGATGATGGTGTTGTCCAGGCGCGTGCTGGTGGCGCGCACGGTAAAGATCTCCCGGCCCTTGACCACAACATGATCGTCGTCGGCGGCCAGAATCAGGGGGACCTCGAAGGCCTCCCAGTCCAGCGCGTCGATGAGCAGCTTGCAGTACTCGGCGACACCGTCCCGACCCCGGAATGTCTTGCTCGGAAGAACGCCCTTGGACGACGGCGGCGTCCAGACGACGTCCTCGGTGCATTGCTTGCGGACCGCCTCGATGTCCTGCTTGGTGAACGCGGCGATATGCGCCTTGATCGCCTCAACATTGGCTTGGTCGCTCATGGTGTGTCCTCTGCCATGATCGGTTTGAGACTGGGGAATGCCGGCCGCCTTCCCCGGAACGGACGGCAGGCGCCTGACTTGGTCCGGCTGGTTGTAACCTGCCCCGTTCCCCCTCCCGGCCACCCCCGTCGGTGTCCTTTCGGAACCATGAGCCGAAGGGTCGCCGGGTGGAGGAGCGGGACGGATGAGTCATTCCCCAATTACCAAGCTGGCATCACGCTCGCCCCCCCTGGCAAGAGACCTTTTTTCCGATAGCGTTTTTTTTTCGCGGCCATCGGCGACAGCGCCGGCACGCGCCGCCATCATGTCCCGGCGAACGCGGCGGCCAGCAGTTCCGTGTTTTCGGAGAACGTGAACTCGGCGATCAGACCATCCCTCACCTTGAACAAGGCCAGAAACGTGTTGTCCACGCGCTTGCCGGTGGCGCGGACCTTGATGACCTCGCGGCCCACGATCACCACGTGGTCGTCTTGCGCCGCCAGAAGAACGGGGATCTCGAAGGACTCCCATTCCAGGGCCTCCCGCAATAAACGGCAGTATTCGGCGACACCGTCACGCCCGCGCCAGGGCTTATTGTAGGGAATGATCCCGGCCGACCGCGGCGGCGTCCACACCACGTCCTCCGTGCATTGCCGACGGACGGCGTCGATATCCCCCGCCGCGAAGGAGGCGATATGAGTCTTGATGATCGCTAAGGTGTCTTGGTCGCTCATGGGCCGGTCCCTTTCCATAGCCGGGAACAAGGGTCAGGGTGGGGGCTAAGCCCCCGCCAACAGGGTGTCGATGATCGTGCGCGCCAGCAGATGGCAATGGTTCCCGGTCCGCGCCGTGATCAGGTCGCCGTCCACCATCAAGTCGGCGTCCCGGTAGTCGGCGCCGTAGGCCTTGGCGTCGCCGATGAGATTGTTGTGGCAGGTCAGTGGGCGGCCGCGCACCAGGTCGGGACGCGGGGCGGTCAGCCACAGGCCGTGGCAGATGATGCCCTTGAGGATCGAGGGCTCGGCGAACGCCCGGGCCAGGAACTCGGTCGCCGGGGGAATGCGGGTCACGTCATCGGTGAACCGCAGCCTGTCGGCGACCATGCCGGACGGCACGATCACCGCCGCGTAGGCGCGCAGGGTCTCGTCGCTCATGCCCTCGAAGGTTTCAGAGACCGTCAGCGGCGCCCTGTATTCGTGACCGGTGAATGTCAGCGACGGGTTCCCCCACAGGCGCGTGAGGAACACAAGTTCGATGCCCTCTTCCGGAAAGCGATGCTGATAGTAGTGAATCTCATTTTCGTAATAGTCGGACTCCATCAGGACGGCGATCTTTTTTCCCTTTAATGGCAAGGCTGTCATGGCGATGTCCTTCCACGTGACGGTGGCGCCCCCGAGAGGCGCCCCCGAGGGGCGTCACCGAGGGGCGCGCCGGCGGGCGTTACCGGGGTTCGGGACCGATGATCCAGTGTTCCCGCATCACCATGCGACGCAGGTACTTGGGATTGACGACGGTGGCCCAGTCCGGTTGCACCTGATCGGTGAACGCGGGCGAGGCCAGGGCCGCCTCCACCGCCGCGGCGTCGTCGAACCATGCCACGACGACTCCGTCAAAGGGGGTTTCGGCCACGTCGTAGAACATCTCCGGCACCAGGTTCACCTCAAGGCGGCGCAGCCCGGGCAGGTCCAGCGCCTTGGGCGCGGCCTCGTCCAGGAACCGGCGCTGGAAGTCGGCCACCTCCAGGGCGCCCTGGCGCTTGACCAGCATCATCAGCTTGACGAGGGGACTGTCGCGGCTGTCGGGCGGACCCGCCAGGACCGCATGGGTTTCGGTGTTCAGCGCGATGGTCATCCAGAAGGCCGCCCAATTGGGCTCGTCGGCGCGAGCCCCTTTTTGCAGCTCTGGCGACTCCATGGCCGCGATCAGGGCGTCCGCGTCATCCAGCCAGATTTCCGCACACCCCTCGAACAGGGCCGGCTCGGGAGCGGCGCCAACGGGAAGCCGGGTATCCACGCTATAGCGGCGGATCTGGGGAATCTTGGCCGCGTAGGTCACGGCGTGCTTGTTGACCCAGTAGTCCTGGAAGTCCTGCGCGCTCATGCCCGGCTTGGGCGCGGCGAAAATAAACTGATGCAGCATCGGGGGTCTCCTCATACCAACGGTCCGTGAGAGTGACCGTTGAGGTCCGTGGCCGGCCCGCTCGGCGGA
>JANQGN010000687.1 GCA_028277295.1 Rhodospira sp. | reverse complement strand
CTTCATCCTGAGGAAGCGGAGCGACCGAAGGATCTCCATCGCGTGCTCCGGTCCTCTCGGAAGGCGCTTCTTAAACGATCGTCCATCCGCGTTCGGAGCCCTGCCCGTCCCGCATAGCGGTGACCCGCGCCACACCGGCACCACCCCCGAGAGGGAGGCCATGGGACTACTGTCCGCTCTCCGCCTGGGAGAGAGTCGCGGGATCAGGGAAGGTCACCGACGGCAGCCTTTCGTTGAGGCGGGCCAGCACGTCCTCGGTCATTTCCATGCGCGGATCGAACAGCGGCACCTGCGACCGGTACAGAACCAGATTGATACCGCGCTCCGCCGCCACCTCATCGGCGACCACCGTGATCGTCTGTTGCACCTGGGCCAGGGCCTGCGACAGGGCTCGCTCCAGGTTGCGTCTGCGCTCGGCCACCCGGCGCTCGAACGCGGTGACCTCCCGCCGGAAATCCCGCGCGCGCTGTTCATCCTCTGGGGTCGGCTGCTGGTTGGGTCCCAAGGTCAACTCGCGCTGCTTGTCACGCAGCGCCTGTTCCTCGGCCGCCGTTTCCTTATTATAGGACTCCAGATAGGATTGCCGATCCTGGTCCACACCCCGTGCCGCGCTGGATTCCCGCAAAATTCGCTGCATGTCAATGATGCCGATGGCACTGTTGGGAAAGCTGTCCTGGGCCTGAGCCGACCCAATCACGCCAAGAGATCCCCCCCATGACCCGGGAAGGGGGCTGGCCGCGAGCACCAGCAGCAGCGTCACCGCCATGGCCGGAACCGCGCGCGCGGGGCGGGACAGACGCATCGGAAAAACCATGATTACCTCGATCCATCGTGGGAGCGGGCCGCCACGGCGCGGCGGCCCTTGGTCTGTGAAGGGCGGCACAGGCCCTCGGCGAAGGGGACGACCACCAACGCCTGTCCTGGGTCAACACCCGATCCGCCCCCCCGCGACGCCGACCGGTATCGCCCCCGGCCCCGGCACCGCGAGAACCGTGACGGGGTCGCGACGCGCCGGTCACGGGCGCGGCCGCAGATTGGATGGCCTGTCCCATCGGGCTGACATCTCGGAGCAACGACCGGCCGCGCCGCCCCGTTCCGTTGGGCAGGCCAACACCCGGACGCCTCATGCTGGCGGGCAGGCGGAGGTCAGAAAGTCGAGCCGACGTTGAGGATGAAGAATTCCTCCTCGTCATAGGATTCCTTGAGCACCGGCACCGCCACCTCGATGGTCATCGGCCCCAGGGGTGACTTCCAGAGAACACCGGCACCCAGCGACGCCCGCAAACTGGCGTCATAGTTCATGTCGGCATCGGGCACCCCATCCGGTGGCCCAGCGACGCCCATATCCGCAAACACCTTGCCCGACAGCCCAAGCTCGTCCGGCAGGCCGAGGGGCATGCGCAACTCCAGGGAGCCGTCCGCGATCCAGTTGCCGCCAAGCGCGTCACCGGTGGCCACATCCTCGGCGCTGGCGCCGGCGGACTCGAACCCCCGCACATTGCTCCCGCCCAGGAAGAACCGTTGGCGGATGCCCACGTCCTCACCCAGGCCGACGATATAGCCCGCGTGCCCCTTGACGCCAATCACCCATTCGGGATCCCAGTTCAGTTCGTCGCCCAGCGGATAGTAGGCCGCCCCACGCAGATCGCTGCGCAAGAAGCGGGCATCGCCCCCCACGCCGGCCACGTCGTTGCCGAGCGAGATCTGGAACCCCTCGGTGGGCACAAGGCTGGAATCGCGCGTGTCGTATGTCAGGCGATGCCCGACCATCGAGACCACCTCGACCCCCTCCTGCTCCTTGATGAACAGCGACGCATCGGAACTCACATCGCGAATTTCCTGCCGCTGAAGCGAGTAGTTGAAGTCATGACGCAGGCGGTCGGAATACCGATACCCGAAGCGGATCGCCGCACCCTGCTGGCGGCTTTCGAACGAGCTTTCGTCGCTCACGTCCTCTTCGGTGGCGAACAGATCGAGGCCGGCGGCGATGGGGCGATCCAGGAAGTACGGTTCCGTGAAACTGAGATCGATCTCCGTGCGTTCCTGCGACCAGCTCAGGCGGGCGCTCAGGTCCTGGCCACGGCCCAGAAGGTTCCGCTCACGAACCGCCACCTCGGCCATCGCGCCCAGGTCACTGGAGAAGCCGATGCCAAACGACAGTTCACCGGTGGACTGCTCCTCTACCGCCACGCGGACCACGGTTCGGTCGGGCTTGTCCACCACAGGCTCGTTGGTGACCTCGACGGACTCGAAGAAGCCCAGATTCTGGATGCGCTGCCGGGACCGGCGAAGCTTGGCCGCGTTGAAGGCATCGCCCTCGACCAACAGGAACTCGCGGCGAATGACCTCGTCCAGGGTGCGGACGTTGCCCTCGATGTCGATGCGGTCCACGAAGACACGCGGCCCCTCGCGGACATCGAAGGTCAGGTCAATGATGCCGTTCTCGCGGTCGCGATCAACGACCGGACGCACCTCGACGAAGGCATAGCCCAGGGCGCCGACCATCTCGGTGATGTTCTGCACCGTTTCCTCGACGCGGTCGGCGTCGTACCAGTCGCCTCCCTCCATCTCCAGGGCGTCGCTCAACCGATCGGGCGTCAGGTCCTCCAGGGTGGTGGTGATTTCGACCGTGCCCAGGCGGTAGCGTTGCCCCTCGTCCAGGGTAATGGTGATGAAGAAGCTCTCGCGATCAGGCGTCAGTTCCGCGACCGCCGATCGTACCTCGATATCGGCGTAGCCGTTGGTCAGGTAGTAGCGACGCAGCAGTTCCCGGTCGAAGGTCAGGCGATCCGGATCGAACGTATCCCCGGCGCTGAGGATGCGGTACCAGCGCTCCTCCTTGGTGGCGATGATGCCGCGCAGATCGGAATCGCTGAACACCTTGTTGCCCATGAAGGTGATGCGCCGCACATAGGTCGTTGGCCCCTCATCGATCTCGAACACAAGATCGACGCGGTTCTGCGGCAGCTCGATGATCTTGGGATCCACGGTGACCGCGTAGCGGCCCGAGCGACGATAGACATCAAGAACGCGCTCGGTATCGTCCTGCACGCGCGCGCGGGTGTAGACCATGCGCGGGCGCAGGCTGACCTCCTGGCCCAGGATCTCGTCGTCGATGCGCTTGTTGCCCTCGAAGACCACCCGGTTCACGATGGGATTCTCGACCAGTTGGACCACGAGGTCGCTGCCTTCCAGCCGCAACGCCACGTCGGCGAACAGGCCGGTGGCGAACAGGGCCTTGAGCGAGGCGTCGATGCGCGCCCGGTCGAAGGGATCGCCCTCGCGAACCTTGAGGTAGGTGCGAATGGTGTCCGGCTCGATGCGTTGGGCGCCCTCCACCAGGATGCGGGCGATGACGGCGCCGGACGTGGAGACGGCGGGTGACGGGGCCGTGCCCCCCTGTTGCGCCCATGCCACGGCGCCAGACCCTGCCAGCAGCGCCACGGCGACCGGAACAAGCACCAGGAGTCTACGAAGCGTTCTCAAGGGGTCCCCCAGGGTCGATGACGCTGCAACACACTATTCGGTTCACCGTCAGACGTCACCCCTTAATCATTCTGACGATATCGTTCCAGGTCACAAACACCATGAGCCCGACAATCACGACGAGTCCCAGTCGAAAGCCGTACTCCTGGGCGGTTTCGTCCAGGGGCCGCCCGCGAATCGCCTCGAACGCGTAGAAGGCCAGGTGCCCCCCATCCAGAACCGGGATGGGGAACAGATTGATCAGTCCCAGGTTGACGGACAGGAACGCCGTCAACATCAACAGGCTGATCACCCCCATTTCGGCCACGTGGCCCGACAGTTGAGCGATGCGCAAGGGGCCGCCCAGATCCTCCGTGCCGCGCTCGCCGCGAATCATCTGCCCAACGGTCACCAGGGTGACCTCGACCAGGTCGTAGGTCTTGACCACGGCGGCGACCACCGCCTCGGCCGGCCCCATGCGGACGATTTCCTGGGTGGCGCCATCGGCGATGAGGCCAAGAACGGCCTGCTCGCGAGTCTCGCCAAACTGGTCCTCGATCACCTCCAGGCGGGGTCGCGCGCTCACGGTCAGTTCCTGGCCGTCGCGCAACACCGTGATGGTCATGGGCGCGCCGTGCGCCATGGTCACCAGGTGCTGAATGTCCTGGAAGCGCGCCGTGTCCCGCCCGTTCACGGTCAGCACGCGATCGCCCGCCTGAATGCCAGCCTCGGCGGCGGCGCTGCCGTCCTGAATATCGGCCACGACGGGGGGAATGGCCGCCTGGCCGACAACGCCATAAACGCTCGCGAACACCACGATCGCGAACAGAAAGTTGGCGGCCGGACCGGCGAAGACGATGGCGATGCGACTCCAGACGGACTTGTGATGAAAGGAGACGCGCTTTTCATCCTCCGTGAATTCGACTTTTTCATCCGCGCGGCCGCTGCTGGCGTCGGCATCACCGAAGAACTTCACATACCCGCCCAGCGGAATGGCGGCCAGCTTCCAGCGCGTCCCCCGCCGGTCGTCGCGGCCCAGCAACTCGGGACCAAAGCCAACGGAAAAGACCTCGACGCGCACACCACACCATCGCGCCACCAGGAAATGGCCCATTTCGTGCACAAACACCACCAGGCTGATCACGACAATGAAGATCAGCGCCTTCTGCAGCACGGCCAGCAGGTCGGGGGCGTCGGGCGAAACCAGGAAGTCCAAGGCATCCTCGCGCGTTGCGGCCGCACCGGGCGGCGGGACGGTGGGAGGCGGCGGAGGGACGGGACGTCAGGCCGCGGCGGCCGCGACCAGGTCGGCGCACGCCGCCCGCGCCGCCCGGTCGATGTCCAGCACGTCGTCCAGACAGGTGGGCGCCGGGCGCTGCTGCAAACGAGACACAGTCCTATCAACCAGGGCGGCAATGTCCAGGAAACCGATGCGCCGGTCAAGGAACGCGGCCACGGCCACCTCGTTGGCGGCATTCAGGATAGTGGGCGCGGCCCCACCGGACCGCAAGACCTCGCGCACCAGGCGCACCGCCGGAAACCGAGCCTCATCGGGCGTTTCGAACTGCAAGGTCCCCACCGCCCCCAGGTCCAGGCGCGCCACGGGCGCCGGCACGCGGTCGGGCCAGCCCAGGGTGAAGGCAATCGGCGTGCGCATGTCCGGTGTGCCCAACTGCGCCAGCACCGATCCGTCCACGTAGGCGACCATGCTGTGAATGACCGACTGCGGATGCACCAGGATCTCGATTTGCTCCGGCGGCATGGCGAAAATATGGTGAGCCTCGATGTACTCCAGGCCCTTGTTCATCATGGTGGCCGAGTCCACCGAAATCTTGGCGCCCATGGACCAGTTGGGATGGGCCACGGCCTGTTCCGGGGTGACCCCGCCCATGGCGGCCCGGTCCCAGGTGCGGAATGGCCCCCCCGAGGCGGTGAGGATGATCTTGTCCACCCGCGCCTTCTGGCCGAAGTCGAACACCTGGAAGATGGCGTTGTGCTCGCTGTCCACGGGCAGCAGGGTGGCGCCGTGGGTGGCCACCTCGCGCATGAACAGGTCACCGGCGCAGACCAGGCATTCCTTGTTGGCCAGGGCGACCGTCGCCCCGCGCCGGACCGCCTCAAGGGTGGGTTCCAGGCCGGCGGCGCCGACGATGGCGGCCATCACCCACTCGGCGGGCCGCGTGGCGGCCTCCTTCAGGGCGTCGGGCCCGGCGGCGGCCTCGATGCCGGTGCCCGCCAACGCCTCCTTGAGCGCCGTGTAGCGGGCCGGATCGCCAACCACGGCCAGGCGCGCCCTGAACTGGCGCGCTTGCTCGGCCAGCAGCGCGACGTTGGCGTTGGCGGTCAGGGCCTCGACACGGTAGCGCTCGGGATCGCGGGCGATCAGGTCCAGGGTGTTTGTGCCGATGGACCCCGTGGAGCCCAGCACCGTGATCGATCGGGGACCATCGCCCCGGCCATCCCCGGGACCGCGCTCCGCCGCCGGTCCGCCCCTGTCCGCCGCGCCCGCTTGCCCGGCGTCGCCGCCGCCGGGACCCTTGCCCAGGTTGCCTACCACGTCGTGATGCCCCTTGTTTCGAGAAGACCGTTCGTCATCAGAAGGATCAGCGCCAGCAGGGGCGCCGCCGCCACCAGGCCGTCGGCGCGGTCCAGCAGCCCCCCGTGTCCGGGAATCAGGTCGCCGCTATCCTTGACGCGAAACCGGCGCTTGAAGGCCGACTCAAACAGATCCCCGGCCTGCGACACAAGGCCCAGCAGCAACGCCAGTCCGGCCGTTGTCAACCCTGGCGCCCCCAGGGCCAGGCCGGCCAGTCCCCCCAACAGGGTCGCGCAGCCGACACCACCGATCAGGCCCGCCCAGGTCTTGTTGGGACTGACCCGAGGCCACAAATGCGGCCCGCCAATGGCGCGGCCGAACACATAGGCGAAGACGTCGGTGGCCCACACCACGACCATCAGCCAAAGCACGGTCGCCCATCCCGCGTCGGCGTGGATCCAGGCCAGGGCCATGGCCGGCACGCCGATGTAAAGGCTACCGGCGGCGATCCACAGGGGCCGGCGGCGATCCACCTCCACCCGATACAGCGCCGGCAGGACGCCCAGCAGCGGCACCAGCAGGGCCCAGCCGCCCAGCGGCGCCACCATCAGCGGCACCGCCGCCGCCACCAGGATCAAAAGCACGCCCAGCACCCCGCGCCGGCCACAGCACACCGTGCTCCATTCCCAGGCCATGACCGCCGCGGCGATGGCCAGCATGATCTCGAACCAGGGCCAGCCCACAATCACCACGGCCACCACCGGCGGCACCATCACCAGGGCCGAGATGACGCGCTGGCGCACCGTCGTCCAGCCAGAGCGGCGCGGCCGGACGGTGGCGGCGGCCTCGTCCGCGGGCCCGGGCCGGGCCGGCTCCTGCTCCAGGGCGCCGGCGTCGACGGCTCCCTTATCCACGGCGTTGGTGTCCATATCCCGCCGACCCTAGCCAGACACCGCGCCGAAGCGCCGCTCCCGACCGCGGAAGTCGCGCAGGGCATCGGCCAGGTCTTGCTCCCCGAAGTCAGGCCAGGCCACATCCGTGAACACAAGCTCGGCGTAGGCGATTTGCCACAACAGGAAGTTGCTGATTCGTTGTTCGCCGCTGGTGCGGATCAACACATCCGGATCAGGGACATCGGGGGCGAACAGGTGGCCGGCGAAGGTCGCCTCGGTCACCTGCTCCGGTGCCAGACGTCCATCCGCCACCGCCTCGGCCACCCGGCGCGCGGCGGCGGTGATCTCGGCGCGGCCCCCGTAGTTCAGGGCCACGGTGAGCGCAAGCCGGGTGTTGTCCTGGGTGCGCCGCTCGGCGGCGGCGATCAGGTCGCGGATATCGTCGCTGAAGCGGTCCCGATCGCCGATCACGCGCAAACGAACCCCTTCGCGCTCCAGCTCGTCGACCTCACCGCGCAGATAAACCCGCAACAGGCCCATCAGGGCGTTCACCTCATCGGCCGGCCGGCGCCAGTTCTCCGACGAGAACCCGAACAACGTCAGGTGGGTGACCCCCAGGCGCACGGATGCCTTGACAGTGGCGCGCACCGCCTCGGCCCCTTTCTTATGGCCAGCGGTGCGAGGCAGCCCCTTGGCCCTCGCCCACCGGCCGTTGCCATCCATGATGATGGCCACGTGCAGGGTCGCGTCGGGTGTCTGGGGCTGAGGCTGGGGAGCGATCAGGTGCGACATGCGCGGGTCCAGGCATTGGCGAGAGGAACAGGAGGGGGACACAAGGGGAGCGCATCACAAATACGGACAATGACATGGAATTGCGACTGAAAGGCGGTCGGACTCATGGCTATCGCATGACCGCCCTCTCGGTGTGGGTCACGTCGGCGACCCCACATTGCCACGGTCGCGGCGCCGACGGTCCGATCCATGACCCGACATGACGCCACCGGATCCGGCCCGCGGGTCGATCGCTCCCCGTGGCGGGCGGATGATGTGGGGGATTACCGGAGCCGCGCCTTCCGCGGCTCCCTGATGGGTCTGGACCATACGCCCCCCCCCGTGAGCGCCGGTCGTGTGGTCAGGCCCGTCCGCCGGGGTTTTCGGGCCGACGCATGGCCGCCACAGCCCGGAAGAGACAAGGATCAGACCTGCATGATCTCCTGTTCCTTATTGTGCAAGGCATCGTCGACGGACTTGACGGCCTCGTCTGTCACCGACTGGATCTCTGCGTTGTGCTTCTTGTGCTCGTCCTGCGAGATCTCGCCTTCCTTTTCCATGCGTTTAAGGTGATCCATACCGTCGCGGCGCACGTTGCGGATGGCCACGCGAGCATGCTCGGCATATTTGCCGGCCACCTTGGTCAGTTCAACGCGGCGCTCCTCGTTCAGCGGCGGGATGGGCACACGGATGGTCTGCCCCTCGGCGGCCGGGTTCAGTCCCAGGCCGGCATCGCGGATCGCCTTCTCGACCGCCTTGGCCATGGAGCGGTCCCAAACCTGCACGGTCAGCATGCGCGGCTCCGGAACGCTCACGTTAGCCACCTGGTTGAGGGGCATCGTCGAGCCATAGGCATCGATCATCACCGGGTCCAGCAGGCTTGTGTGGGCACGGCCGGTTCGCAGGCCAGCGAATTCCTTCTTCAACACCTCGATGGTGGAGTCCATGCGGTGCTTGAGGTCCTTTTTCAGGGCCGGGAAGTCCGCCGGTTTCTCGCTCACGTTAGGTCTCCTCGCGAATGAGTGTATAGGAGCCCTCACCGCGCATGATGGCCGCCA
>JANQGN010000613.1 GCA_028277295.1 Rhodospira sp. | reverse complement strand
GATCCGTCGTGTCCCGAGGACACTCAGAGCCCGTCCGAAACGTCTCGGGAGCCGCAATATAGTGTGTGCCTGTGCCCGGATCGCATGCTGTATGTGGTGCTTTGCAAGGCTTTCCGGACAGACACTCAGGATGAGGAGGTTCCGTTTATAACACCAAAGGCATCAGAACCGGGGCGTCCCTCATTTCAGGCAGGAGGTAGGGTGCGCTTGCGCCGTAAGGCGCAACGCACCATTCCGCCTGGTATAGCCGCCCGTATAATAGAGTCACCCTGACGGCGCGGAGGGACGGACGGAGTCCCGGCCGTGGCCCCGATTCTCTCTTGGTGGACGGGTCATGACCGACCGCCCGTCCCCGTTCGGAGCCGGAGACGGACACGCGCCCGATGCACCCCGCACCGACGGTTCCCGGATCACACCGAGTCCGCGAACGGGGCGCCAGTCCGGTCAGGCGACTTCGCGGCTGGTCAGGGGTTCCGGTTCGCCGCAGGGCATCAGGGCATCAGCGGCGGCCATGCGCACCAGGGTGCCGAAGTCGGTCAAAAAGGTCTCGCCGGTCTCGGTGCGACGCACCAGGACGCTACGGCGATCGGCCTCATCCACCTCGCGGCGCAGCAGGCCGTACTCACCCAGCCGATCCAGCGCCCGCGTGACCGCCGGCTTGGAGATGTTCAGCGCGTGCGCCAGCCCTCGCACCGTGTGCGGCGGAGGCGTGCGGTAGACCGTCAGCAACAAGGCCATCTGCCGTGAAGACAGATCTGGGATGTCTCGCCGAACGGTCTCGACGATGGCCAGTCGCCACAAGTCCAAGGCCTGGTCGCAGGTGAGTTTCAGTGGGACATCCATGCTCGCATCTCGACGTGTTGTGGGAACGACCGTTCTTTTTGCGGCTGCACAATGTTGTATACGGTCGGCGCAACCTCGCACAACCTGGCAATAGGCTATACGTCTGCCGAACCATAGGAGGAGATCAAGGGGCGGAGATCCTAGCGCATCCGAACACAAGATCGCCGGTCTCAGGGCACCAGACCGTGACAAGCGCGAAGAGGCGACTGTGGCGGTAACCCGCGCGCGCGACATTGACAATTCGCAACAACCTGGCCCGTTGTCGACACGATCACCGGCATGCCCTGTCGGCCGGCGCGGCACGAGGGCCATGCCGAAGTCGACGGCGAGGGCAACCACACCCGCCTGGGTCGAGGGGTGCAAACCCTCTCCCGCTTGCCGTGTTCAGCGCCCGACGCCATGGCCGACGGACTCGCTCGGCGTGGGCGCGGTCAGGATGGAGAGACAGCGATGGGAGAGGCCAAGAGAGACGGCGACGACCCGTGCCGGGTCATGCGGCGAGGCCCTGGCGACCAATAGCCAGGAATCGGGCGCGGCGCCGTTCCCGCACCTCCTCCCCGCTCAGCGTCATCAACTCGATGAGCTGCGCATGCAGGGCGTCGCCGACCGCGTCGATCGCCCGGTCCGGGTCGCGGTGGGCGCCACCCAGGGGTTCCTTGACGATAGCGTCGATGACCCCCAGGGCTTCCAGGTCCTGAGCGGTCAGCTTCAGGGCCTCCGCGGCATCGGACGCCTTGTCGCCGCTGCGCCAGAGGATGGACGCGCAGCCCTCCGGTGAGATCACCGAATAGATGGCGTGCTCCAGCATCAGCACGGCATTGCCAGCGGCCAGGGCGATAGCGCCGCCAGAGCCCCCCTCGCCGATGACGCAAGCGACCAACGGAACCCGCAGGTCCAGGCAGGTCTCGGTGGAGCGGGCGATCGCCTCGGCCTGGCCGCGCTCCTCGGCGCCCTTGCCGGGAAAGGCGCCGGCTGTGTCCACCAGAGTCAAGACCGGCACGCCGAACCGCTCGGCCAGGCGCATGAGGCGCTGCGCCTTCCGGTATCCCTCGGGGCGGGGCATGCCGAAATTGTGGCGTACCCGCGTCTCGGTGTCGTGCCCCTTCTCCTGGCCGATGATGACCACCGTCTGGCCGCGGAACCGGCCAAGGCCACCAACGATGGCATCGTCATCGGCGTAGCCGCGATCCCCCGCCAGCGGCGTGAAGTCCTTGATCAGCCTGTCAATATAGCGCAGGCAGTGGGGCCGGTCCGGATGCCGGGCCACCTGGGTTTTCTGCCATGCCGTGAGCTTGGAATAGGTCGTATGCAGCTGTTTTTCAACCTTATGCTGCAAGCGCGCCACCTCCTCGACAATGTTCATCCCGTCCGCGTCCCCGATGTGACGCAGTTCGGCGATTTTGCCCTCGAGTTCGGCGATGGGACGTTCGAAATCTAGAAAGCGCATGGGGCGGTGATTACCATGACTGCTGGCCAAGGCAAACTAAAATCTTCGCGCGAGCGGACCAGCGGTTTCGCTCAAGCGGGGACGTTGGCCATGGGACGGTTGGTGGCACGGGCCAGAGCCGGGGAGTCGGCCCGCCCGCCAGCGGCATCGGCGCCGCTGGCGGCGGTCACCGCGCGGTCGCCGGGGATGGGGGCACAGCGGGCGTTCAGGCCGCCGCCCGGGACCACGGACAGGGTCCGGTAGGCGACGTCGCCATCCAGACTTCCCGTGGATTCAATGGCCACGTGATCGCATTCAAGACGGCCGGCGATGCGTCCGGCGATCTCCACCGAGACCGCCCGCACCGTGCCCTCGATCACCGCGTCTCGAGCAACGGCCAAGGTGCGCACGGATACCGTGCCTTCAATGCTGCCGTGCACGTCTAGGTCGCCCTTGCTCGCGACGTCGCCGATGATGCGAAGATCGGCCGAGAAGACAGACTTGGTCATGATGGTCCTGCTCGTTCCCGGGATCGGCACTCTACCCCATCCGACCGGGCATTGAACAGGTCTAACCCAACCCGACACCGAAACGACATA
>JANQGN010000608.1 GCA_028277295.1 Rhodospira sp. | reverse complement strand
CTCGCTCATCTTGATGTCGCGGCCCTGCGCCGCCATCGCCGTGAGCGTGAACCGCAAGGCGTCGGTGCCGTAGCTGTCGATCAAATCCAGCGGGTCGATGACATTGCCCTTGGACTTTGACATCTTCTGGCCCTTTTCGTCGCGGACCAGGGCATGAATGTAGACCTCGCGGAACGGCACGTCGCCCATGAAGTAATGACCCATCATCATCATGCGGGCGACCCAGAAGAAGATGATGTCGAAACCCGTGACCAGCACGTCGCCGGGGTAGTAACGCTCCAGCTCTGGCGTGCGATCGGGCCAACCGAGGGTCGAGAACGGCCACAAGGCGGACGAGAACCAGGTATCTAGAACGTCCTCGTCACGGCGCAGAGTCACCACCTCGCCAAAGTGCGCGCGGGCGGCGAGTTGGGCATTCTGTTCGGTTTCCTCGACGAAAATGGTTCCGTCGGGGGCATACCAGGCGGGAATGCGGTGCCCCCACCAGATCTGCCGGCTGACACACCACGGCTGGATGTTGCGCATCCACTCGAAGAAGGTGTTGGCCCAATGCGCGGGAACGAACCGGGTGCGCCCCTCCTCCACCGCCTTGATGGGCTCGGCGGCCAACGTCTCCGCATCCACGAACCACTGGTCCGTCAACCAAGGCTCGATGACCACGCCGGACCGGTCCCCATAAGGCACGGTCATGGGATTCGGCTCGACCTTCTCCAACAGGCCGAGCGCCTCCATGCGCTCGATCACCCGCTCGCGGGCCACGAACCGGTCAAGCCCCCGGAACGCCTCGGGCACGTTGTCGTTCATGCAGGCGTCCCGATCGAAGACATTGATCATCGGCAGGCCGTGACGGCGGCCGAGTTCGAAGTCGTTGAAGTCGTGGGCCGGCGTGATCTTCAAGGCGCCCGACCCTTTCTCGGGATCAGCGTAGTCATCGGCCACCACGGGGATAACGCGATCGACGATGGGCAGCACCACCGACTTGCCCACCAGATCCTGGAAGCGCTCGTCGTCCGGATGCACGGCAACCCCTGTGTCGCCGAGCATGGTCTCAGGACGGGTGGTGCCCACCACCAAGAAACGATCTGGCTGGTCCGCCAACGGATAGCGGAAGTACCACATGCGGCCATCGGCGGGGCGCTGATCCACTTCCAGATCCGAAATGGCGGTATGCAGCTTGGGATCCCAGTTGACCAGCCGCTTGTCTCGATAGATCAGCCCATCCTTGTACAACTGAACGAACACCTTGGTGACCGCTTGCGACAGGCCGTCGTCCATCGTGAAGCGTTCCCGTTGCCAGTCGGGCGATGCCCCGAGGCGACGCAACTGCCGCTGAATGGTACCGCCGGAGTGGGCCTTCCACTCCCATACGCGGTCGATGAACGCCTCCCGCCCAAGGTCGTAGCGCGTCTTCCCCTCGGCCGCCAGGTTGCGTTCGACCACCATTTGGGTGGCGATGCCGGCGTGATCCGTGCCCGGCTGCCACAAGGTATCCCGCTTCTTCATGCGGAAGTAGCGGATCAGCACGTCCTGAAGGGTGAAGGTCAGCGCGTGCCCCATGTGAAGGCTGCCGGTCACGTTGGGTGGCGGCATCATGATCGCGTACGGCGCTACATTCGCGCTTAGATCGCAGGCGAACGCCCCCGATGTTTCCCATCGTTCATACCGTCGCTGTTCGACCGCCTTCGAATCATAGGTCTTTTCCAGCATGGCTGAACCCGTTCCTCTTCCTGCAAGGACCCTACAGCGCCGCCGCCGCGTGTCGCGGCAGCCCCGTGATGTCGCACATTACTCAGAAAAAGGCCGGCCGGGTGGAAGTCCGGCCGGCCGGCTGTCCGCATCTCGAACACTCCGGCTTTCTATCGCCTCCCGGCTTCCTTGGCCAGACGTTCGATTTCGCGCTGTACCAGGCGTTCGGTGATTTCTGGCAGATTATCGTCCAGCCAGTCCTTGACCAGGTCGCGAACCACCTGGCGCACCAAACCCTCAAGGGTGATCGTCCCATCCCCGACAGGCAGGGTGCTCGCCCGCACGACCTGCGACAAATCACTGAGATACCGGGTCGACAACGCCGCGACGGACGGCGCCACCAGAGGCTCGTCGTCCATCGGCACGGGCGGGGACGGCAGCGGAGGCGGCGGTTCGGGAGGCGGTGGAGACGGCGCCGGGACCACAGGTTCCTCGGCCACCATGTCATCCGTCAGTTCTAGGACATCGTCCTCTTCCGGTTCCTCGGCCACAGGCTCGGGCTCGGGCATTGGCAAAGGTTCGGGTTCGGGTACCGGCTCTGGCTCTGGCTCTGGCTCTGGCTCGGGTTCTGGATCCGGTGCCGGCTCAGCGGCGGGTTCGGCACGCGCGGTGTCTTCCTCCTCGTCCTCTGACAGGATCTTGCGGATCGAGGCCAGGATATCCTCCATGGAGGGTTCCTGTTGCGCGTCCTTGTCAGTCATGGGTGTTGTCGTCCTTCCTGCGCACACCACTGCCCCTGACGAGCCGGCCGCCCTGGCATCGCGGCCCTGGCCGGGGCCGTCGACCCCGGATCAGTTGGCTGGCATGGCGTCCGCCGGGCCTCCTTCCAGACCCAACGCGGCATCGTCATCGGCCGCCGCCGACGAGCCCCACCATTGGCCCTTGACGTCGTTGTAGTTGACGATGGGATCGTACAGCGTCACCGGCAGCTCCAACGCCTGCGCCGTGAGGTCGCCAACCGCGGACAACAAGGTATAGCCGGCAACCAGACGGTCTCGGCGCGCCAACGCCATATCGACCCGCGCGTTCAACAGTTCCTGTTCGGCGTCGAGAACGTCGAGCACGGTTCGGGCTCCGACCTGGGCCTCGCGCTCCACCCCTTCCAAGGCGATCCGCGCGGCGTCAATCTCATCACGCAGGGATTCGATTCGACTCTCGGTGGCCACCAACTGTTCCCAGGCCTGTTCGGTCTGTTCGCGCACCTCGGTGCGGGCCTCATCGTACTCCAGACGCCGCTGTCCCGCGACATGCTTAGCCTGACGCAACTGTGAGTAGACGCTGCCGCCCTGATAAATGGGCACCGTCACGTTGACCGCAGCCGAGAAGACCCGTGTATTGGAGTCGTCCAGGTTGTTCTGTTCCCATCCCTGCGAGAACCGACCGCTAAGGCTGACATCCGGAAGCAGGCGCCCCCTTTGATTGCGGATCTCGTCCTGAGCGGCCCGCCATGTGTACTCCGCCGCGATGATGCTGGGGTTGTTGGCGAGCGCCCGGTCAATGGCACCGTCACGAGACACCGGCAGATTGGGCACCGCGTCCGGCTCATCCAGGTCCTGGGCCGCCAAGCCCACCAGCCGCAGATAATTGGCACGAGAGCTTTCCAGTGTGGCCTCGGACGCCGCCGTATCCGACTTTGCGCCCGACAGGCGCGCCTCCGCCTGCGCCACGTCGGTTCGCGTGATTTCGCCCACGCGGAACCGGTCCCGCGCGGCCTGGAGCTGGCGGCCCAGGACCTCTTCGTTGTTGAGATTGAGGTCGACAACCACGTCATCGCGCACGACGTTGAGGTGGGCGGTCGCCGTATCCAGGAGAACTTGCTGCTCCACCGCGCGCAAGAAAGCCCGTTCCGCCAGGACGTTCATCTCGGCCTGATCGATCTCGGCCTCGGTGCGAAACCCGCGAAACAAGGTCTGGCTCACGGTCACCCCAACGGACACCGGATTGGTGGTCCGATTGGTGGACACGGACTCGACCTCCTGGCGGTTATGTGTCCAGCCCACGTCGCCGGAGACCGACACCGTTGGGCGCCAGTTCGAGCGAGCCAGCGGCACGCCCTGGTCCACGGCCCGCAATTGCGCACGGCGGGCCTGCAGGGATGGGTTGTTCATGTAGGCGGTGGCCAGCGCCTCTTCGATGGATTGCGCGGAGACCGGCGCACTGGCGAAAGCCAGCGCGGCGACGGCCGCGCCGGCCAGGAGGGAAATGGACTTTATCATGCCGCGTTCACCCGCTGAATCATCGTATCCCACCCTGGGTCCGCCCGGTTCTCCGCACCGGTCCCGACGTCCCCGACCGGGACCGTCCACGGGGCACCAAAGCGCCCCGGCTCGTTCAGGGGCCTCACCCCCGATGGCTGTCCCCGTGGCGCCACGGCACCGAGGATAACGGCCGCCCCGAGCCCGGGCATCATGCCACGCCCCATAGCAACTCGCCAGGGGTCGCACAGCGCCCTGCCTATGAAGAAAAAATGGCGGTATATTCCGGCGCCTTACCAGATCATACTAACATGCAGTCTTAGGACGCGAAACCACGCAGATGGATATCCGTCAAAAAACGAAGGCCTCTTCGCCCTTGAACCCTGGAAGCACCGGTGTCGCGGCATCGAACAGCACCCGCTGCCCAAACGCATCGCCATGGCGCTCCACCACGGTCAGCTTGCTATTCCAGCCACCATCCCCCACCACCGCCACCAGGCGACCACCGTCGGCGAGTTGGTCCCGCAGACCACCGGGGACCGAGGGCACGGCGCCACCGATCAGGATGACGTCGTAGGGCGCCTGGCGAGCGTATCCTTCGACCAGCGGTCCCGTCACCACAACCGCATTGTCAATCCCCAGATCGGTCAGGGTCCGCGTTGCCCGTGTGGCGAGGTCGTCGTCCTCCTCCAGGCCGACCACGGTGCTGGCGATCCCGGCGAGGACCGCCGACGAGTACCCGGTGGCGCATCCCACGTCCAGCACCACGTCGGTCTCGCTCACCGCCGCCGCCTGGATCAGGCGCGCCAAGACAAGGGGCTCCATGAGGTAACGACCATCATCCAGGGGCAGGTCCTCGTCCACATAAGCGATACCGCGCAACGCCTTGGGCACGAACAGTTCTCGCGGAAGCGTGGACATAGCCTCCAGTACCACCGGATCGGTGACACGATTGGCGCGAATCTGGTTCTCGACCATGTTAAAGCGGGCCTTCTCGAACTCCATCATCGCCTCCCGTGCGTGAGTACGCCTCCCATCGAGGGCCCTTCGCGCGATGTCGGCGCTGGCCCACAGGTTTCTTACCCGCTTCTTACCCGTCGCGGTCCCACGCCGCGCGAACGCGACGACCGTACGGATACCCGAGGGGGATCATGGCGCGGTTATATAGCGACTGCGCCAGCCCAACACAATGGTGTCGGGGCCGCGGGCAGGGCAACGAGCCCATGTTAACGGAGAGGGGTGCGCGAGACGATGGAGGTCCCTCGGCTCGCCCGGGCGACGCTCCGCGTCGCCGTAAGGTGTGGAACCGCGTCCATCTGACGGATGGACGCGGGGGCTCGCTCGGGATGAGGC
>JANQGN010000552.1 GCA_028277295.1 Rhodospira sp. | reverse complement strand
TCCTGAGGAAGCGGAGCGACCGAAGGATCTCCATCGATGGTCCTGACCCTCTCGGATCGTGACTCATGAACGATCGTCCATCCGGGTTCGGAGCCCTGGTCGGGCGGTGGGGGCATCGGTGCCCGCGTCTCGGGAGCGCTTCGTGGTCCACCCGCTTCGTTGCACCTAACCCGCGCGCCGCCCTGCACCGCCGCCGGTGACCGGGATGGCGGCGCCGGTGACGGCCCGGCCCGCGTCGGACACCAGGAAGGCGATGACGTCGGCGATCTCCCCCGGGCGGACCCAGGCCGACGGGTCGGCATCTGGCATGGCCTGGCGGTTCTGCGGGGTGTCGATCGTGCTCGGCAGGACGGAATTCACGCGGATCCCCTGCGCCTTGACCTCGGCGGCGAGGCTCTCGGTCAAGCGCAGCACGGCGGCCTTGGCGGCGCTGTAGGCGGCGAGCCCGGCCGGTGCCGACAGCGCCGCGCCGGCCGAGACGGTGACGATCGCGCCGCCGCCCTGATCGCGCATCGACGGGAGGACCGCCCGGCAGGCCAGGACCGTGGTGTGCAGGTTGACGGTCATCAGCCTGTCCCAGGTGGACAGGGGCTCATCCTCAACGGGCGTGCCGCCGCGAAAGCCGCCAACCGTGTGGACCAGGGCGTCGATGCGGCCGAAGTGGTCGCGCGCGGCCGCCGCCATGCCCTGAACATTGTCCTCGGCGGTCAGGTCGACGCCACCCAGCAGCAGACAGTCCGGTCCGGCCTCATGAGAGCGCGCCAGGCGGTCCGGGGAGTGATCGACCAGCGCGATCCTGGCGCCCGCGCTTCTGAAGCGCGCGGCCACCGCCGCGCCGAGGTTGCCGGCGGCGCCGGTGATGATCGCCACGGTGTTCGAAAGGTCCATCAAGGGACTCCGTTTGTGTTGATCGGCTAAGGGCTCGACCGGACCCCTGATGGTGCCCGGCGGAGCCAGACGCTCCCGCCCGGTTTCGAAGATCGGGAGGGGGATAGGGGCGCCCACCCGGTCGTGGGCTCAGCGCCAGTGTGTCGAGAGCGAAGGTCCAGCCAGGGGCGCGGTTATGAGGGACGTTGGGCCAGGCGTCGACCTCGGCGCCTATCCCCATTACGATGGCGTCATGGTCTCATGGCGCCGCGCTGGGATTCAATACCACCCGCCGTGCGGGCATTCCGGGGCCGGCAGGCCACCTGCCGGGTGGCGCGACAGACATGCGCGGGAAGGGGGGTCGAGCATGGCGACGGATGCCATTACCGAAGCATCGCTGGCACGGCTGTCGGACGCGGAACTGCGCGCCCTTGTGTTGGAGCGGCTCGCCACGGCGCCGGAGGCATCGATGCCGGGCGATCCCGCCGACATGGCCGTCTCGGCACAAGAGGTGTTGGCCCGGCTGACGCAGCGCCTGGGCGAGATCCTCGGGACCTACGACGAGCTTCCCGGGGCGTTCGCGACCGCCTGGACCGCCCTGACCAGTGGCCGGGACATGGGCGGCGTGGGGATGGTCGCCCTTGTGTACGTCGTTTCCCTTGGGGTGGCCTTTCTGTGTGAACGCCTGACTCTCGGCGGGCGATCACTTGCGGCAAGCCCCCCGTTGGGCGGATCGGTTTCCCTTCGTCAAAAGATGGCGCATCTCGGGGCGGTGATCCTGGATCACGGCATTCGGCTGTTGGTGTTCGCCGTCGCCGGGACCATGGCGTTCCTGCTGCTGTCCGGTTTGCTGCCGGCGATGGACCAGGCCAACAGCCTCACGTTCTTCTTCTACCTTGCCGCGATCGTCCTGGTGCGGTTTATCTCGGCCGTCTTGATCGCCTATTACAGTCCAGGCGACGCGGACCGGCGCGTTCCCAGTTTCTCCAGCGCCGAGGCGTGGGGGATCGGCGGCACGCAACTCGCGGCCATTGGTCTCGGGGCCTTTGGATACGTCACCTGCGCCCTGTTCTCGGCCCTCGGGATTCACGGAGACGTGCACTTCCTGATGCTCCTGACGGTCGGATCGGTGTTGTTCACCGGATTGGCCATCAGCTTCGTTGTCCACCGGGCGGCGTTCACGCGGGACCTGCGGCTTTCGAGCGGGCCATTCGGCGCGCGGACGCGAGTCGCGCGGGCTTATCCCTGGATCATGGGGGTCGGTACGCTGGCGTTGTGGACGGGCCTGGTCGTGGCCGGCTTGCTTGGGGCACGGCCGATGGTCGGCGCTGGTCTCGCGACCGTCGCCTTGCTGGCGGTGTGGCCTGGGCTCGATGCCGCCGTGGCGCGGGACATGGCGCGCACGCGGGATGACGCCGACCCCGTCGCCCGGGCCATTCTGCGCGTGGCGCGGATATCCCAGGCGATCGCCGTGCTCTTGCTGCTGGCCGTGCTCTGGCGGGTGGACCTGGTCGGCGGACCGGGGAGCGAGTCCATCTTGGCGGCCATGACGCGCGCCGGCCTGGACATCGGCCT
>JANQGN010000496.1 GCA_028277295.1 Rhodospira sp. | reverse complement strand
GGTGGTGATCACCGCCTATGGGGATCGCTCCTTCACCTTTGTCTCCAAGACGCCGCCGGTGTCGTACTTCCTGAAGAAGGCGGCCGGCTTGCCGAAGGGGTCGCAGACCCCCGGTCGCGGTACCGTCGGTTCGGTGACCCTGGAGCAGGTGCGTGACATCGCGCAGCAGAAAATGCCCGACCTGAATTGCCCCACCGTCGATGCGGCGATGGAGATGGTCAAGGGCTCGGCCCGGTCCATGGGCCTCGAGGTGGTGGAGTAAGATCATGGCGAAGCAGGGCAAGCGACTGCGTCAGGCCTATGACGGCCTGGATCCGGCCGCCGCGTTCGATCTGGGCGAGGCGGTGACCATGCTGAAGGCGCGCGCCAGGGCCAAGTTCGACGAGACCGTTGAGGTGGCCATGAACCTGGGGGTGGATCCGCGTCACGCGGACCAGATGGTGCGCGGCGTGGTGTCGTTGCCGCACGGCACCGGCAAGACGGTGCGCGTGGCGGTGTTCGCCAAGGCCGACAAGGCCGATGAGGCCAAGGCCGCCGGGGCCGACATCGTTGGCGCCGAGGACTTGATGGCCGAGATCCAGGGCGGCGCCATCAACTTTGACCGCTGCATCGCCACCCCGGACATGATGGGCGTGGTGGGCCGGCTGGGCAAAATCCTGGGGCCGCGCGGCCTGATGCCCAACCCCAAGCTGGGCACCGTGACCCCCAACGTGGCCGATGCCATCAAGGCCGCCAAGGCGGGTCAGGTGCAGTTCCGCGTGGAGAAGGCGGGCATCATCCACGGCGGGGTGGGGCGCGTCAGCTTCAGCGACGATCAGTTGATGGACAACATCCGCGCCTTCGTCGAGGCCATCATCAAGGCCAAGCCATCGGGCGCGAAGGGCACGTACGTCAAGAAGATCGCCATCAGCTCGACGATGGGACCCGGTCTGAGGGTCACCGTGAGTTCGGTCGCCGCTCCGGTGTAGGCCGGGGGCGACTTTTGTAACGGGTCTCGCTCGCGCTCCTTGGGGCGCGCGTGGGGCTCGGACCGGGCCGGCTTCCCAACGAGAGAAGGGAGTCGGCCCAGCCTGTCCGAGACCGTGGGTGGTCTGGACCCCGTTCTTGAAGGGGCCGGACCTTGAAGGGCACCGTCCCGCCCGCGTAGACGGGAGTTGAAGTGCGGTTTGCCGGCGAGGGTCGGCCGCGCGGCGTTCGCCGCCCACCGAGTGGGATGCGGGGCGCCGGGGGGCGTGGTCCTCGGCGGAACGGCTTGAACTCTCCGAGGGCAGGTCCCGTGTTCCGCAGCGCGCGGGACCGGTCTCGCCCCCTGGAGAGGGGTTTGGGGACAGGGTCCCGCGACGTCTGCGGGCGCGAGGACAAACCCGCGTCCGTTCCGGCCCCCCTGGCTTCGGTCATGGGGCGGCAGGGCGGACCCAGTCAGCGGAGACGGAAGTGAACCGAGAGGAAAAGAGGGCGCTGGTCGACAGCCTCCAAGCCGAGTTCGCGGAGTCCGCCGTCTGCGTCGTCACCCACTATCAGGGGTTGACGGTGTCGCAGATGGAGGTCCTTCGCGGCAAGGTGCGCGAGGGGGGGGCCCGGTTTCGGGTCACCAAGAACCGACTGACGCGTCTCGCTTTGAAGGAAACCCCGTTCGAGGGACTGACGGACCTGTTCACTGGGCCGACGGCAATCGCCACGTCGACCGATCCGGTGGCGGCCGCCAAGGCCTGTGTGGACTACGCCAAGACCAACGATAAGCTGGTCATCCTGGGCGGGGCCATGGAGGGCAAGGTGTTGGACGCCGAGGGCGTGACCGCCCTGGCCAAGATGCCGTCCCTGGACGAACTGCGGGCCAGGCTGGTGGGGCTGATCAGCACGCCGGCGCAGCGGGTGGCCAGTGTCACCCAGGCGCCCGCGGGTCAGTTGGCCCGCGTGCTCAAGGCCTATGCCGACTCTCAGAGCGAAGCCGCGTAAGCGCTGGGGCCGGGCTCGCCCGCCCCCGTATGCCGTTTGCCAACATCCGAACCCAACCGTTCAAGTCGATCCGACGAGGAGCACAGTACAATGGCCGATCTTGAGAAGCTGGTCGAAGACCTGTCGTCCCTGACCGTTCTGGAAGCCGCCGAGCTGTCCAAGATGCTCGAAGAGAAGTGGGGTGTGTCCGCCGCCGCGCCCGTCGCGGTGGCCGGCGTGCCCGCCGCTGGTGGGGGCGAGGCCGCGCCCGCCGAGGAAGAAAAGACCGAGTTCGACGTCGTCCTGGCGTCGGCGGGCGACAAGAAGATCAATGTCATTAAGGAAGTCCGGGCCATCACCGGCCTGGGCCTGAAGGAAGCCAAGGAACTGGTCGAGGGTGCGCCGAAGGCCGTCAAGGAAGGCGTGCCCAAGGAGGAGGCCGAGGAGCTGAAGAAGAAGCTGGAAGGCGCCGGCGCGACCGTCGAGGTGAAGTAAAGTCCTCACGCGCGGTTCGCGCGAGACGGAATCCGGTGAGGCCGGAGGGACAGGTGGAGTCCCTCCGGCTTTCCGGCGTGATGTCGTGAGGGGGGACGCCTGGTCCCGTGCCGCCCTGTCCCGCGCCACGCGCGCGCGGTGGGACGGCATCGGAGCGGACGTCCGGACGGATGGGGCGAGGGTCCGGAGCGGATTGGCGGTGTCGGCAAGCGCGGGGCGAGTCGGCGGGCAAGCAGGTAAGGAGCGGCAATGACCAAGTCTTTGACCAGTCGGAAACGGGTTCGCAAGGACTTTGGGCGGATCAAGACCGTGGCTCCCATGCCCAATCTGATCGAGGTGCAGAAGAGCAGCTACGATCAATTCCTTCAAGTGGGTGTTCCGGCCGACGCCCGCACGGACACGGGGCTTCAGGAAGTGCTGAAGTCGGTGTTTCCGATCCGTGATTTCGCCGGTAAGGGCGAGCTGGAGTTCGTTTCGTACGACCTCGAACAGCCTAAGTACGACGTCGAGGAGTGCCAGCAGCGCGGCATGACCTTCGCCGCGCCGCTCAAGGTGACCTTGCGCCTGCTGGTCTGGGACGTGGACGAGGAAACCGG
>JANQGN010000485.1 GCA_028277295.1 Rhodospira sp. | reverse complement strand
GCCCAAGAGCCGGCGAGCGTCGCGACGATTCGGGACACCAAGCAGCGCACCGCCCTTAACGTGTGATTACCGCAGGGCGACAGCCTATAAAGTGTTGCGCGATGGCAACGCCCGACCACTGTCGCAGGCATATTTTTTACGGGTATTGACCCCTCCACGACCCCCATAGCGGTTTGCGTTTTCCTTGAAGCCATCCGCCATAACTTTTTCGTCAAATACCTTTTTTGGGGCGGATAGAGATCGGCGCGCCCCGGCACCAGCCTCCGCCGCTCAGCCGAGGCCATGTTGCATTGCAGCAAGGAATGTGGTAGCGCAAGGTCCCGTCGTTGACTACCGTACGGTTCGGATCGGGCCGGGCAAATCCATCAGAGAACAGCGCGCCGCTCCGTTTGCTTTGCGCGCACCGTCTGGACAGGGCCTGATCGGTTGGCCCACGCCAGTCGTCTCGACGCAACCCCGGCGCCCAACGGTGCCGTCACCCGAAGCCCCATCGAGGGGTCGCGGGGCGCCGTTGTAGAGGTCGGACGGTCCAGGATGGACCGGACGCCATGCCAGCCCACCAGGAAGAAGACCGCGCCGCCCCGACCCGCTCGCCGGGTCGGTTGCCCTTTACCGCAGAGGATCGCCGTGACCCAGGCCGAAACGTTCATTTGTCGTCTCTTGTCGCTGGCCCTGGCCGCCTGTGTGGGCCTGGCCCTGACGGCGGCGGTCGACGCACGGCCGGCCAGGGCCGACATGGTGCGTGTCTCCGTGCCGCCGGACCTGCGGATCGACTGGACCAACATGGTGGTCTCTCGCCAGGAGGTGCTGTGCCTGGCGCTCAACGACTACTGGGAGGCCCGGGGCGAAAGCACCCGCGGCCGCGTGGCCGTCGCCCAGGTGGTGCTCAACCGGGCCCGTGATCCACGCTTCCCCAGTGGCATCTGCGACGTGGTCAGTCAGAACCCGTCCGGGAAGCCCCGGACCTGCCAGTTCTCCTGGTACTGCGACGGGCGCAGCGACCGTCCCACCAACGCAACCGCCTGGCGCAGTTCGGTGTTGCTGGCGAAATCCCTGCTAACCCGAAACAATGCCATCAGCGACCTGACGCACGGGGCCCTGTGGTACCATAACCGCACCGTGGATCCGGGCTGGGCTGGGCGCCTGGCGTTCGCCACACGGGTGGGCGATCACTATTTCTATCGGGAGATCGGCCCACGCCTGGAGCAGGCCAGCCAGCCTCCTCAGACCTTTGCCGACTGGACCGAGGCCCAGATCCAGGCAGAGAGCCAGGCCGAGAGCCAGTCCCGAACTGGTCTCCAGACCACCACCCAGGAGGATGGCCAGGTGGCCCGTACCCTCCGTTAGCCGTGCCCCGCGATGGGCGGGGTTGACAGTTTCCAAGGGGCAGGCCACCACGGCCTGCCTTTTTTCATGCGGCGCGGGCGCCCCGTTCCGGGTCACACCCGCCGGACCGCGAACCCAGAAGCTGGAAGGACGCGAACGACTATGGCGTATCGTGACGAGGGATACCGCGTGGCGGTCATCGGCGCGACGGGCAACGTGGGCCGCGAGATGCTGGCCATCCTGGACGAACGGGACTTCCCGGTGAAGGAGGTCGTGGCCCTGGCGTCATCCCGATCGGCGGGGCGGGAGGTCTCCTTTGGCGAGGATCAGGTGCTGACGGTCAAGGACCTGGAGACCTTCGACTTCACAGGCACCGACATCGCCCTGTCGTCGCCCGGAGCCAAGGTCTCCTCGGTCCATGCGCCGCGCGCGGCCAAGGCCGGCTGCGTCGTCATCGACAACACCTCGTTCTTCCGCATGGACCCGGACGTGCCTCTGGTTGTGCCCGAGGTCAACGCCCGGGCCCTGGCCGGTTTCCGCAAGAAGAACATCATCGCCAACCCCAACTGTTCGACCATGCAGATGGTGGTGGCGCTAAAGCCCCTGCACGACGCCTTTGGCATCCAGAGGGTGGTGGTCTCCACGTATCAGTCCACCTCCGGCGGCGGCAAGGAGGCCATGGACGAGCTGTTCGATCAGACGCGCGGCATCTATGTCAATCAACCTTGGCGCGATTTCCAGAGCAAGTTCACCAAGCAGATCGCCTTCAACGTGATTCCGCACATCGACGTCTTCATGGACGACGGCTCCACAAAGGAGGAGTGGAAGATGAACGTGGAGACGCGCAAGATCCTTGATCCACGCATCAAGGTGCACGCCAATTGCGCCCGGGTACCGTCGTTCATCGGCCATGCGGAATACATCAACATCGAGACCGAACGGCCCATCGACGCCAAATCCGCCCGCGCCCTCCTCCGCGAGGCCGAGGGCGTCTCGGTCATCGACCACCGTCAGGACGAGGGCTATGTCACCCCGGCCGAATGCGCCGGCGAGGACGCCGTGTTCGTTTCGCGCATCCGCGAGGACGCCACCATCGACAATGGCCTGTCCTTCTGGTGCGTCTCCGACAACCTGCGCAAGGGCGCCGCGCTCAACACCGTGCAAATCGCCGAGGTGTTGTGCCGCGACTATCTGGACGCCTGACCGGGTGTCCCCAAGCTTGATGGGCGCGCCCCGGTGCATCACCTGGACTCTTTAAGGGAACGCGCGGTAAATAACCGCGTGTTCCCCCACGCCCCTCCCACCGGGCGCAACGCGGGGGCGCCCAGACCGGTGACGGGAACCAGCCACGCCATGCAGACCACCAGCCAGATCCGCCAGACCTTCATCGACTTCTTCCGGGCCGAGGGCCACGAGCATGT
>JANQGN010000357.1 GCA_028277295.1 Rhodospira sp. | reverse complement strand
GGTGGTGGACGATAACCCCCACATGCGCCGCATCGTCAAGGAAATCCTGCGGACACTGGGCGTCGGGGCGGTCAAGGACGCCAGCGACGGGGCGGACGCCTTGAAGATCATGCGGGTGATCCCCGTCGACATCGTCATTGCCGATCTGGACATGAGCCCCCTCGACGGGCTGGAACTTACCCGCCTGGTGCGCACCGGCAAGGACAGCCCAAACCGCACCATTCCAATCATCATGTTGACAGCGCATACGGAATCGTTTCGCGTGCTGCAGGCGCGCGACGCTGGCGTCAACGAGGTCCTGGCCAAGCCCATTTCCGTCAAGCGCCTCTACGCGCGACTGGATGTGGTGATCCGGCGGCCGCGGATCTTCGTGCAAACGCGCGGCTTTTTCGGCCCGGATCGGCGGCGCCGCGATACCGAACCCGGCCGCCTGCCACACGGCGACCGCAGGCGTCGGGATGCGGACGGCGGCGAGCGCGGATCGTCATGACCCGGGCCGGCGACCGCGTGCCCCGTTCAGACATCCGCGGATCCGGGTGGGGACCCTAGCGCTGGTCCAGCTTGAGTTCGATGCGGCGATTGCGGGCGTAGGCTTGATCGCTTGCCCCGGGATCCACGGGCCAGTGCTCGGCGAAGCCGGCCGCCGCCAGACGGTTCGGCGGGACCCCCTGGTCGATGAGGAAGCGCACCACCGAAATGGCCCGGGCCGCCGACAGCTCCCAGTTGTCGGCGAAGGCGGCGGTACGAATGGGGCGCGGGTCGGTGTGGCCGTCCACCCGCAGCACCCAGTCGATGTCCTCGGGAAACGCCTGGGCCACCTCCAGAAGGGTCCGGGCCAGGTTTTCCATGCTGGCGCGGCCCTCCGCGCCCAGCCGGGCTCGCCCCACGCCAAACAAGACCTCAGACTGGAAGACGAACCGGTCGCCCTCCACGCGCACGCCCTCGCGGTCCCCCAGCACCTCGCGCAGCCGGCCAAAGAACTCCGAGCGATAGCGCTGCAGTTCCTGGACCTTGGTGGCCAGGGCGGCGTTGAGGCGCTGGCTGAGGTTGGCGATCTGCACCTGCTGGGCGTCAGCCTCGGCCTCCTTGGCCTCCAGCAGGCCGGCGAGCCGCGCCAGTTCGCTCTGCACCTCGCGCAGGCGCTGGCTGAGCAAGGCAACCTGCGCCCGCGCTTGCTCGGAGATGCGTTGTTCGTCTGTCAGGCTGCCACGGGTCTCCGCGAGTTGGCTGTCCAACGCGCCGATGCGGGCCTCAAGGTCATCGCGGAGCGCGCTCAGCGCCTCCAGGTCCTGGCGCAGGCGCACCAGATCGGCGAGGCGGGCCTCCAGGGTCTCACGATCGGTCTGGACGGTCTGGTTGGCGGCCTGCAGTTCCGCCTGAAGGGCCTCGCGGGCTTCGGTCAGGCGGGCGATCTGTTGTTCCAGACGGGCCAGGTCGGCCAGGCGCGTTTCCAGGACCGTGCGATCGGCTTCGATGGTGGCGTAAGCGTCCGCCAACTCGGACGACAGCGTGTCGTTCAGCGCCTGAAGCCGCGCCACCTCGTCGGCCAGGGCCGCCCGGCGGTCCTCCAGGTCGTCCAGCGCCAGCACCTGCGCCGACGCATCGGCCTCCAGGGCCTCGATGTGCTGGTCCCGGTCCTCAAGGTCGCGCTCCTGGGCCGCCGCCCGCGCCAGCGCCGCCCGCAGGCGCGTCGCCAGGTCCTCGCGACCGGCCTCAAGCGCGGCCACCTGCTGGCGGCGGCGGTCCAGCAGATCCAGTGTCTCGGCCAGTTCGCTTTCCAGGGTTTCGGAGGCACGGGCGGTGCCCAACAGCGATTCCCAGCGCGCGTTGGCCGCTTGCAGGTCGCCGGACAACTGCGCCACGTCGGCCCGCAACTCCGCATTGGCGCGGCGTTCGATGGACAGCAGGTCCTCGTACTCAGACACCATGTCGCGCAGCCGCGCCAGCGCCGCGTCACGGCCGCTCAGGGCCTGGCCCAGGAAGAACTGGGCCAGCACGAACACCATGAGCACGAACATGACGATGATCAGCAGGGTGGCCAGGACATCCACGAACCCGGGCCAGATGTCCGGCGACCCGCTGCCGCGCCGGCGACTGAGAGAGGCCATGAGAGAGGATCCCCGTGTGCGCGGTCACGAACGGCACGCGGCCGCCCGCGCGTCCCCGCAGTCTCGTCAATGGGTTGTGCGGCACCGCGTGCCTTCAAGGGTGACGCCCGTGACCGCGCCGCCGCGCAAGGGTCCGTCCCCCCGCTACTGCGGCGGGCGCGACGGGTCGGTCATGCCGGCGGCCACGGCGATGGTGCGGGCCAGCATCTTGATCTCGCTGCGCAACTCCTTGACCATCTGCTCGCGTCCACTGGTTATCTCGTTGGCGATATAGGTCACGGCGCCGTCCAGGTTGCGCACATGGCCCCGGGTGGCATCGTCCACGCCGCCGCCGTCCTGGCCCTCGGTGGCGGCGATCAGACGCTGCATCAGCGGCCGCAGATCGGCGTGGCTTTCGGCCAGCTTGAGCAACACCGCCTGCTCGGTGCGCATCTGGTCGGCGAGCGCGGCCAGCGTCTCGGTCATCTGCCGTAACTGCGCCTGGGTGGCGATGCGCCCTTCCTCGCCGCGAGCGATGGTGCGTTGCAGATCATCGAGGCTGTCGGCGGTCTGTTCCAGCAGGGCCTGGATGTAGGCGGGGACCGAGCCACCCTCCATGTCGCCCACGCCGCCGCCGGACGACAATCGGGTCAGGCCGGCGAGCCACTCCTCCAGGTCGTTCAGAAAGGTGTTCTGGGCGCGGTTGGACTGCAAGTCCAGGAAGCCCAGGATCAGGGAGCCCGCCAGCCCCAGCAGCGACGACGAGAACGCGGTGCCCATGCCGGACAGCGGCGCCTCCAGGCCGCTCTTCAGATCATTGAAGATGGCGCCAGCGTCGTCGCCTGTGATGGTCAGGTCACGAATCACCTGGCCGATGGAACTGACGGTCTCAAGAAGGCCCCAGAACGTACCCAGCAGGCCCAGGAAAATGGCGAGGCCAATGAAGTAGCGGGCCAGGTCCCGGGCCTCGTCCAGGCGCGAGGACAGGCCGTCCATCAGCGAGCGCATGGCCGGCGCCGAGATGGAGAAGCGGCCGCGGCCCATGGACTTCTCCTGATGCTCGGTCAGCATCTGCGCCATGGAGGAGAGCAGCGGCGGCGGCGCCTCGGTGGCCAGGCCGATTTCTCCGGCCCGGAACCGCTCCACCCAGTCCACTTCCGGGCCCAGGCGAAGCACCTGGCGGAAGTTCAGGCCGATCCCGAACAGCACCACGAAGACGATCAGGCCGTTGAGCGCCGGATTGGCCAGGAAGGCCGACGCCAGAGCCGGAAACAACAGGCCGGCGACGGCGGCCACGGCGGCCACGAACAGGACCATGCGGATCAGGAAGCGACGCGGACGGCTCATGGACGCCTCTCCCGCGTGATCGTGACAGGGGCGGGGCTGATGGCGGGGACGGGCGGGGAACGGGGCTCGGTCTGGGACGCGGAGTATTCCTGGGTCACCCTGGCGGCTCCTAGCGTTCCGATGTGACCACGTCCACCCGCTCCGGCGCGCCGCCGCCGTACTGGTCGCCCAGGGCGCGCACGTCGATGCGGGCACTCTCCACGCCCTTGTCGATCAGATAGGCCCGCACCGCCAGCGCCCGCGAGAGCGACGTCCGGCGCGCCTTATTGGGATCGCCACCGCCGTCCGCGTAAGCCCGCACCGTGGCCTTGGTGCGCGTGTTGCCCGCCAGCGCGGCCACCACCCTGTCGAGGGAGTGGCGCGCGGTCTCTGGCAAGGCCACGGCGCCGTGGGGGAACGTCACGCTGACGGTTTCGTCGGGCGCCAGCGGCGCATCGGGGACCGGCGCCCGAGACGCGAGTTGATCCGCCGTGGCGGTCTCCGCGCCGGCGGCCGCGTCCGCCGCGCCATCGGCGCTGGTGTCACCGGCCGGCGGGCTGTCGGGCGGCGGCGGCGGATCCGGTGGGGCCATGGCTGCGGGTGCTTCGGTGGCCGGCGGCGGCGCGGGGGCGGCCTCCGGGGTGCTCCCCCCTGGCCGCGGGTCACGCGGGGCTTCCGCCGCCGCGCCACTCGGCGGGCGGCTGAGAGGCGCGCCAGGAAGGGTCATGGGCGGCGGCATGGGGCCAATCCGACCATCGGCGCCGGCCATCAAGTGGGTGGTCCCCGTTGACAGTCGCGTGCGGCCCATCGGGGCTGCCGGCGCCCCGGCGCCCATCGCGGCGCGCCGCGGAGCCGGCGGCTTCGGGGTCGCCGCCACCGTCGCGAGCGGTGGCACCGCCAAAGCAATCCGAGGCTCTGGCTCCGGCTCGGGCTCGGGCTGGAGCGAGGGGGACGGGGTGGGATCGGCGGCGGCCGGCGCCGGCTGAGGGTCCGGGGTTGGGGCCGGCGCATCATCGACGGCGCGCGTGGCCAGCGGGGCCGGCGTTGTTCCGGTGGGAACATCCGGTCTGGGGGGGGGCGCGGCGATGGACGCGGTCTCGGCCGCCTCGGTCTCGGCGGGCGCGTCGGGTGGCGCCAAGGACATGGGGGCCGGCGCGCGCGTCGCCACGGGCGGCGGATCGGGCTGGTGCACCACGTGCGGCGCCTCCGCCCGAGGCGGTGGGGCTTGGCTCATGGTCTCCGGCGCGGCTGTCTGGGGCTCGCGGGTGGCCAGCGGTCGCGGTGACGACGGCCGCGCGGACACCGCCAGGGGAGCGGACTCGGTGGCGGCTGGCGCGGGGGCGGACGCGCGGGGGCGGACGCCGACCAAAGCCGGCGGCGCCATGCCCGGGGGCAGCGTCAGGCGAGAGCGCGGCATGCCCGAGGGCGGTAGTTGCAAGGGCATGCCGACCATCGGCGGCAGGGCACGCCCGACGGGTTGCGCCTCGCCATACCCCCATGGGGCCGTCCCCGGCGTGGCGAAGGTCGGGTTGACCATAACGCTCGGCATCTCGTCCTGAGCCCGGGCCGGATCCGGCCGAAGACCCACGGCCAGGGCGATCACCGCCAGGGCGACGGACGAAGCATGCGCGAGACGCGCGGGGGAAGGTCGTCGCGGGGCACGCATGGGTGGGTCTTGTCCTTTTCCGTTGGCCCCCCCGGATCAGAAAATCGTGGTCATACGGCCGTGGGGTCACCCGAGTCGCTCCGGGTCAAACAACGCTGCGGCGGACCCGAACGCCCCAAGAACCGTATATCACCGATGGCGGCAGGGGCAAGACGGCAACGGCCGTACCTAGGGGCAATCGCATTTGACGCGCGATGGTTCTGCTCCCCTACGCGACGGATCGCTTTGTCGATCTCCAGAGGCCGCGTGTCTGTTCAAAGGACACGGACCCCCTCATTGCGTCGAGAAGACAGTCACATCTCGACCCATAGGCAAAAAATATATGAATCGGATCGGACGAGGGGAGAGATCGGCCCGTCGATACCCCGTGGCCACGGCTCTCAGTGTCTGTCCGGAAAGCCCGGACAAACACCACATTCGGCGCGCGACCGGGAAAGAGAAACACAATATATTGCGGTTCCCCAGGCTTTCCGGACGGACTCTCACACCGGCGGTCGCCCCCCCACCAGCCGGATGGTATGCCCGACCCCACGGTGGCCATCGCCATTGTCCAGGCTGACCTCGCCGTCCTCCAGCAGATCAAGGGCCAGCAGGCCCTCGTAGTCGGCGCGCAGGGTGGCCTGGTCGTAGAGCATGGAGGCCACCGGCGGGCCGCCGGTGCCATAGCAAAGCTGCGCGGGATGGAACGCCTCCTGGATCAGCACCCCGCCCGGCCTCACCGCCCGGGCCATGGCTTGATGCACGGCCGGCCGGATGTCGGGCGGCAAATGCAGGAAGACGCAGACGACGGCGTCATAGGCGGCCCGGGGCCAGTCCCAGACGGCGAGGTCGGCGTGGGTGGTGCGCAGGCTCACGCCCCGGTCCTGGGCCAGCCGCAGTGCCTTCCGCAACGCCACGGCCGAGCCGTCGACGGCGTGCACCGTCATGCCCTGGTCCGCGAGCCAGACCCCGTTGCGGCCCTCGCCATCGGCCACCGCCAGGACGTCCATGCCACGCGCCAGTCGATGGCGCTGGGTCACCAGGAAGGCCGAGGGCTCGACGCCATAGAGATAGCCGGGCGTGTCGTATCGCTGGTCCCAGAAGCTTTGTGTCATGTCATCCCCTCGGCGATGGGTCACCATGGTACAGTTTCGCGCCGGATCGACGGCGCCAGGGTAAAGTGTCACGCCGGATCGGCGGGACCGGCCGTCACACTTTGTCATCGATTGGATATATCGGTGTCACCGGTCACCACCACTCTCGCGGCGTCCGACTGGTTCGAACCCGAGAGTCCGGTTGCGCGCTCGCCCGCTCCCCCTCCCCGGTATCTTCTTCACGTTCCCCGGAGACTCGCTCCATGCCCGGTTTCGTCTCCCGCCACTGGCGGAAAACCCTGATCGTGCCGCCCGTCGCCCTCGGCGTGGCGCTGATCGCCGCCATGGCCAGCGGCAAGGCTCCGCCTCAGCGTGTCGAGGCCGCCGAGGCCGCGCGCCCGGCCCGCATCATCAGCGTTCCGGCGGTGGACCTGCAACCCCGCGCCACCGGCTTCGGCCAGGTCAAACCGGAGCATGTCTGGCAGGCGGTGGCCCAGGTGGCCGGCCGGGTGGTCGCGGTGCACCCCAACCTGAAGCGCGGCGCCATCCTGCCCAAGGGGACGGTGGTGGCGCGCATCGACCCCACCGCCTATGAACTCACCTTGCGGGAACGCGAGGCGGACCTGCGCGAACTGGAGGTGCGCGAGGAGAACACCCGCGCCTCCATCGCCATCGAGGAGCGCGCGCTCGGCCTGGCCCGCGACGAGGCGGAGCGGCAACGGCGCCTGCGCCGCAGCGGCACCGTCTCCCAGGCGACGCTGGACGCGGCCGAGAAGACCCTTCTGGCCACCGAACAGAGCCTTCAGAACCTGCGCAACACGCTCAACCTGATCCCGGTGGAACGCGCCCTGGCGCAGACGCGGCTGGAGCAGGCCCGCCTGGATGTCGAGTACACCACCATGACCGCCCCGTTCGCCATGCGGGTCTCGCAGGTCAACATTACCGAATCCCAGTTCGCCACCATCGGTCATGTGCTGGCCGAGGGGGACAGCATCGCGGTGGCCGAGGTCGAGGCCCAGTTCACCTTCGGCGAACTGGCGCCGCTCATGCACGATGTCGGCACCGCGGCGGTTCGCGAGGCCGTGGGCCAGGACAAGCTTGGCGCGGTCCTGGACGTGGACGCCGTGGTCCGCCTGCATGGCGGCGGCGGCGCCTTGCAGACGGTGGAATGGCCAGCCCGGCTGGTGCGGGTGTCCGACACCGTCGACCCGCAGACCCGCACCGTGGGGATCATCGTCGCCGTCGAGGGCAGCTACCGCACCGCCAGTCCCGGCGTGCGCCCGCCCCTGGTCAAGAACATGTTTGTCGAGGTCGACTTGCGCGGCCGCCCCATCCCCGACGTCCTGGTGGTGCCTCGGCTGGCGTTGCATGACAACCACGCCTACCTGCTGGACAGCGACAACCGGCTGATGAAGCGCCTGGTGACGGTGCATGCGGTGCAGGATGACCTGGCCGTGATCGCGGCGGGACTGTCCGAGGGCGACCGCCTGGTGATCTCCGACCTGATCCCCGCCGTCGCCGGCATGCGCATCGACCCGCGCCCGGACGAGGCCGAGCGCGCCCGG
>JANQGN010000330.1 GCA_028277295.1 Rhodospira sp. | reverse complement strand
GGGCGGTCGGTGTAAGACCAGCGGCATCAGACCTTGACCGTCTCTGGCAACGTGTATCGCGTAGGGTGCGCTCGCGCCGTAAGGCGCAGCGCACCATGCCACCTCGAGGCGGTGCGCTGCCCGCCATGTCATGGCGGTCGAGCGCACCCTACGCGTCACCGCAAGAGTCAACGTCTGGTGCCGTTGGTGTAAGACCCTATCCCCCCCCGCCAGGGCCAATGACCACGGTCCCGCCCTCGCCGAAGCTCTGCACCAGGCTGCCAACCACCAGGTACCAGCCATCCACCAGAACGAAGAACACAAGCTTGAACGGCAGCGCCAGCATCATCGGCGGCAGCATCATCATGCCCATGGACATGAGCACCGAGGCAATCACCATGTCGATGACGATGAAGGGCACGTAGATCAGAAAGCCGATCTCGAAGGCGCGCCGCAACTCGCTGATCATGAAGGCTGGCACAATGGCGGCGAGCGACGCCTCCTCCGCCGTGGTCTCGGCGGGCGCCTCCGAGAGGGTCAGCATCAGTTCCAGGTCTTTCGCGCGCGTGTGGCGCAGCATGAACGCCCGCAGCGGCTCGACCGCCCGCTCGAAGGCCTCGAACTCGTCGATCTCCTCGTTGATCAGGGGCGCGATGCCGGCGTCCCACGACTCCTGAATGGTCGGCGCCATGATGAAGGCGGTCATGAACATGGCCAGGCTGATCAACACCATGTTCGGGGGCGTGGTCTGGGTGCCCATCGCATGGCGCAGAATGGAGAACACCACCACGATGCGTGTGAACGAGGTGGTCATCAGCACAATGCTGGGCGCCACCGACAGCACCGTGATCAGGGCCACCAGTTGGATCACCCGCCCGGCAACCGTGCCGTCGCCGCTGCCCAAGTCCAGGCTGAAGGTCTGCGCCACGGCCGGAGCCGCCAGCAGGATCAGCCCTCCGGCCAGTAGCATCCCGAACACCGCGCCCGCCAGACCCAAGCCTCGCCGCATCGCCCGCCGGGCGCGCCCCGGCCGCGCGGGTCTCATCGTCTCACTGGCTTGTCTCATCCCCGGCCGCGCTTCCCTTCGCTGTGCCATCCTGCCGGCCCAGGACCGAGCGGAACGAACCCGGCGGCCCGGCGCCCTTCGGCGGCGGGGCCGAGGGTGGGGCACGGATGCCCTGCTCCACCACCACGTCGGTCATGCCGCCCACCAGAAGCAGATGCTCGGTGTCGTCCCGCCGCACCAGCACCAGACGGCGGCGGGTGTCGACCACCGCCGCCTCGACCACCCTCAGGCGCCGCTCGCGCGCGCCGACCACCCCGGGCATGCCCAGTCTCGCGCCCCATCGCCGCACGCCCACCGCCATCAGCAGGATCAGACCAATCACCAAACCCAGCGAAAGCACAAAGCGGAGATAACTTTCCATGTCCATGGTGGCGGATCCCAACCCGTCGGGACGGCGCGGTCTGGCGGCGGATCCGCCCGGCGACGGGCCTGGATAGCACCGCATCGCCTAACTTTGGCTTAATGGCCGTCTCGTATGGACGCTGGGGATGGAGCACCCTCTCCCCAAGGGCTCCGAACCCGCCCAACAAGGCTCCGAACTCGGATGACCGGTCTGTAAGGGTCCATGGGTCCGAGGGAGATCCTTCGCGTCCTGCGGACGCTCAGGATGAGGACTTTCACTTTTTAAGTGCTTCATCCTGAGGAAGCGGAGCGACCGAAGGATCTCCATCGATGGTCCTGACCCTCTCGGATCGAACGTCATGAACGATCGTCCATCCGAGTTCGGAGCCCTGGACCCGCCCAAGCCCCCTGTTTCCTCGTGCGGGCTTTCGGGCTAACTTGCGCTCTTTCCCGCCGCTCCAAGGTGTCCGCCGATACCGTGGGCGGGTTTGATTATCCGCTCTCCGCCACCCTCAGACCAATGGGTCCGTCCCCTGCGCGAAGCCAAGACACACCGAGACGCCTGGCTTGAAGCCGCCTTCGCCATGCTGGCCGAGGGCGGCATGGACAACGTGCGCGTCGAACCCCTGGCCCGGCGCCTCAAGGTGACCAAGGGCGGTTTTTACTGGCATTTCAAGGACCGCGCCGATCTCCTGGCGGTGATGCTAGCCCGGTGGCGCGATGGCCGCGCCGACGTCATCACCCGTCACGCCGAACCGGCGCCGGGCGAGGACGCCGAGGCCGTGTTGCGGCGCCTGCTGGCGCGCTACCTGAACCATCCCAACCCGCGCGGGGCGGCCATCGAGATGGCCGTGCGCGACTGGGCTCGCCACGACTCCCAGGCGGCTTCGGCGGTCGCCGCCGTCGATCGCGAGCGCCTGCGCCGGGTGGTGCCGCTGTTCGAGGCCCTGGGCCTGGACGCCGACGAGGCTCAGGCGCGCGCACGCCTGTTCTATGCCTACGTGTTCGGCCAGAACCTGCTGGCCCCCAGCGCCGACGCCGTCGAGGCCGAACAACTGAAGGACCGGATCGCCGCGATTCTGCTCGGTCGGGGCCGGTAAGCCGCGTCCGGAGAAGCCACAGGCTCCCCGCGCCGGCCCGCTCTGGCGGCGTGTCGAACGCGGTCCGGCCGCCAGCGCTTCACGGCGCGCCGCCCTCCAACGGACGGATGGTGATGCGCAGGCTGCCGCCCGCCCCGGCCTCGGCGGCCGTCGCCGCGTCAAGGCGGTCCAGCGCCGTGGCCGCCTGCGTCACCCCCTCGGCGCGGGCACGCGCCAACCAGGCGCGCGCGGCGACGGGATCGGCCGGGGTGCCGCGCCCCTCGGCCAGGGCACGGCCGACCTTGTAGGCGGCCCAGGCGTTGCCGGCCTCGGCCCCCACCCGATAGAGCGCCAGCGCGCGAACCGGATCGCGCGCCACCCCGAGGCCACGCTCGTAGAGGCTGGCCATCGCGCCATGCGCCGCGTCCACGCCCCGCGCCGCCGCCTGCTGGTACCAGGCCAGGGCGGTCCCCGGATCGCCGGCCAGGCCGGCGCCCCCCGTCTCCGCCACCTTGCCGGCCTCGTAGAGCGCCCAGGCGTGCCCCAACGCGGCCGCCCGCGAGAAGTGACCAAAGGCCCGCCGGACCGACTCAACCCCTTGACCCTGGGCCACCGCCAGCCGCCCCAGGGCGGTGTGGGCCTGGGCCAGATCGCCGGCCGCCGCGATCCGGTACCAGTGCCGCGCCCGCGCCGGATCGGGCGCCATGACGGGCGCCGCGCCCCGCTCGTACAGGCGGCCCAGTTCCAGCGCCGCCCAGGTCTGGCCATCCGCCGCCGCGCGCGCCCAGAGCGTCCGCGCCGCCAGGGGATCGGCCGCCCCGCCCTGCCCCCGCACCAGCAGTCTCCCCAGGTCGGTGGCCGCCTGGGCAGCCGCCGGGCCGGATCCATGCGCGACGGCGTGCCGCAGCCACTGGCGCGCCCGCGCCTGATCCGCCGCCATCACCCCGGGCACGCCATCCCGCGCCAGCCGCGCGAGTTCGATGGCCGCCGGTACATGCTTCTCGGCCTCTGCCCGCAGCAGGGCGATGGCCCGCGCCACCGAGGCCGCGTCGCCACGAGCGATCAGCAGGCGCGCCGCTTCCACGGCGGCCTGGGCATGACCCTGCGCGGCGGCCTTGGTGAACCAGTCCAGGGCCTCGGCCGCGCGCCCCTGATCACGCAGCAGCAAACCCATGTAGCGGGTGGCCTCTCCATTGCCGTCCTCGGCGGCGGCGCGCAGATGCGCCACGGCCGCCGCCGGATTGGGCGGCAGCACGCCAGGCCGGCCCTCGGCGAGCAGCTTGCCCAAGGCCGTGTGGGCCCGCGTCCGGCCGGCCTCGGCGGCCCGCTCCAGCACCTGGCGGGCCCTGAGCACCCCACCAGGCAAGGGGGCCTCCGTGTCCTCGTCCAACAGCGCGAGACCCAGGTCCACCAGGACATGCGGCGGCGCCTCGCGTTCCACCCGATCCAGCAGCGCCTCGGCCCCGGCGCGGTCCACGGGCCGTCCCTGCCCGGGCGCGAGCTTCAGGCGGGCCAGGGGCAAGGCGGCGGCGAGAATGCCCCCGTCCAGGGCCTCGGTCAGCAGGGCGGCGGCTCGCGTGGGATCGCGGCGACCATGGGAATCGTCCAACAGCGCCTCACCCAGGCGCAGTTGAGCCAGCGGTTCGCCATCGTCGGCCGCCGCCTCCAGCAACGCCCAGCCCTCGGCGGCCGCCGTCAGACCCGCTGGTTCTCCGGCCCGATCCTGGGCGCGGCGCAGCAGCAGGGTGCCGAGATCCGCGCGGGCGCGCGCCACATCCGCCGCCATCGCCTCGCGCAGGTATGGCTCGGCCGCCGCCGGGTCGCGATCGACGCCGCCCCACCCGTACAGTAGCGACATGCCCACGTAGTGCGCCGCCGGGGCATAGCCCGCCGCCGCCGCCGGGCGGGCCACGGCGAGCGCCGCCTCCTGATCGCGTGGCCCCAGCAGATCGGAGCCATGCAGGTGCGCCAACTGGTATTGGGCCTTGACGTGACCGGCGGCGGCCGCCCGCTCCCAGGCATCCGCCGCCGCGTCGATGTCACCCTGCAGCTTGTGGCGCGAGCCCTGGAGGTAATGGTGTCCCGACAGTCCACGGGCAACGAAACCGTCGGGCGCGCCGCCACATCCCCCGACCATCAAGAGGGGAACGGCGACAATGCCGCCGAGAAGGATACCCTTGACACGAAGCCGCCAGAAAACCGGGTTCGCCATGCCGGCCGCCCTCCATGAGGCGCCGCAGAAAACGTGCATCGCCCTGGCCCACACACCCAAATTGGTTATATCATCCGCCGAGGCTGTGAACCAGAATGGATGAGGTCATGACGGGCGTGACGGCTTTACGAAGCAACGAGCGCGTCGACCCCCTGGGCGCCGAGGACACCTTGTGCCTGGCGACCGAGGAGCAGGCGCTGATCCGCCGCCATCCCGTGGCCGCGCCCATTTTCCTGCCCACCGACCGTCTGTCTGCGCCCGACCGCGTGGCGGGGCTGCGCCGGGTGATCGGGCTGTACGAGGGCCGCTGGGCGGCCGAGCACCGCCCGCGCCTGGCCGCCCTGCGCGACCGCCACAAGGGTCGGCGCGTCTTCATCCTGGGCAATGGCCCCAGCCTCGGCCGCGTGGACCTGAACGCCCTGGCCGGCGAGGTCACTTTGGGCGTGAACAGCCTGTTCCTGGCGTTCCCCGAGACGCGCTTTCGGCCCACCTACTACGTTGTCGAGGACCACCTGGTCGCCGAGGACCGCGCCGCCGAGATCAATGCCCTGCCCCCAGGCATCACCGGGCTGTTCCCCATCCATCTCGCCTATGTCCTGGACGAGGGGCCGGAGGTGATCTGGTTCGATCACCGGCCCCGGCCCGGATACCCGGCCACCTTCGATGTCTCCCTGGACGCCCTCGACCGCACCTACGCCGGATGCACGGTGGCCTTCACCTGCATCCAGCTCGCCGTCTACCTGGGGGCGCGGGAGATCATCCTGCTGGGCATCGATCTGGACTACCGCCTGCCCGCCGATGTAACCCGCGCCGACACGTATGGAAGCGGTGTCGGGGTTCTGGACATGGCCAGCGACGACCCCAATCACTTCCACCCTGACTACTTCGGCAAGGGCAAGCGCTGGCACGATCCGCAGGTGGAGAACATGGGCCGCGCCCTCGCCCAGGCCCGGGACGTCCTCGGCGCCATGGGCGCGCGGCTGATCAACGCCACGCCGGGCGGGCGCCTGGACCTGGTGCCCCGGCGTTCCCTCGCGGCGGTGCTGGGTGGACGGGCAACGCCGCCGCCGCGCCTGCTGGTGCTGGACCTGACACCGGTGGGCGGGCTGTCGGCCAGCGGCCAGATGAAGGCGGCCCTGATGGCCCCCTGGCGAGGCGGGCGGGTGATGGCGGTCTGCCCGGACGCGGCGCCCGACCGGTTCACGGTACACCACCCCGACGGCCAGACGGAGGAGGACGTGGACGCCGCCACGGCGGCGGCGCGCGCGCGGGCCTTCGCGCCGGAGGCCGTGTACTACCGGCCCCAGCCATCCCGCACCCACGCTCACCCACTGGCCATGGACCTGATCCACGGCCTGGGCACGCCGCTGATCCTGCACATGCTCGACGACTGGCCGGCGCTGCTGGCGCGGACCGATCCCATCGCCCATGGGGTCTGGGACCAGGACCTGCGTTGGCTGGCCCGTCGAGCGGTCGCGCGCCTGGGCATCGGCGAGCGCATGGCGGCGACCTTCGCCGAGCGCTATGGCGGCGGCCCCTGGCAGGCGCTGGCCAACGGCATCGACCCGGCCGACTGGCCCGACCGCGCGCGGCCAGCCGGGCAGAACTGCCCCGCCCGGCCCTTCGACCTCGTGTACGCGGGCGCCCTCTGCGCCACCATGAACCGGGACGCGGTGGCCGCCGTCGCACGCGCGGTGAATGCCGCCAATCACGCGCCAGCCGGCCCGCGCGTTCAGTTCGAACTGCGCGTGCTGCCGCCGTGGATGGACGCGGCACGCGACCTGGCGGCGGGGCTGGCCGGGGTGACGGTCACGGCCGCCGACGATCCCGACCCAGCGGCCTATCGGGCGCGCCTAACGCGGGCGGACGGGGTGCTGGTGGCCGCCGGTTTTGGCGAAGCCAGCCGGATTCACACCCATTACTCCATCGCCAACACGCTTCCCGAGGCGCTGGCCAGCGGCGCCGCCGTGCTGGCTCATGGGCCGGCGGACCAGGCCACCATGGCCCATCTGGCGGCCGCCGGGGACGTGGCCCTGATGGTAACCGAGCCCGATCCCGATACCCTGCGCGCCGCCCTGGTCCGGCTGGCCGGCGACCCCGGCCTGGCCGCCCGACTGGGCGCGCGCGGCCGGGCCCATGCCCAGGACACCTTCGCCCTGGCTCCGCGCCAGCAGTGGCTCGAAGACCTGACCCGGAACGCCAGCCGGGCGCGGCGTGTCCTGTCCGCCGATCATCCGCGCCACGACGGCGCCCGCCTGAACGAAGCCACCCTGATGCTGGCCCTGGCACGCTTCCAGACCACCGCCCCGGGGCGCCTGGTGGACGTGGGCGCGCACCGGGGCGGGTTCCTGGCTCCGTTCGCCGAAGCCGGCTGGTCGGTGCTGGCGCTGGAGCCGGAGTCCGCCAACCAGGCCGCGCTGACAGCCCGCGCCGCCCCATGGCCGGCGGTGACCGTCGAGCGGCTCGCCCTGTCCGACGAACCCGCCAAGGACGCGCCCGTCTACACCGCCCCGGACAGCAGCGGGGTTGCCACCCTGTCGCCCTTCCTGGACAACCATCGCGAGAGCGAGCGTGTGTCCGTGGACACGCTCACCGCCCTGCTTGACCGCGCCGGCATCGACCATGTGGACGTCCTGAAGGTGGACACCGAGGGCTGGGACCTTCGGGTGCTGTTGGGCCTGGACTGGGCGCGCTGGCGCCCGCGCCTGGTCTTGGTGGAGTTCGAGAACGCCAAGACCCTGCGCCTGGGCCACTCCATGGGCGACCTTGTGGCCCTGCTGGAGGGGCGCGGCTACACGGTTCTGGTCAGCGAGTGGCATCCGGTGGTCCGCTATGGCGCCCGCCACGACTGGCGCCGCCTGACGGGCTGGCCCCCGGGCGACGACGAATCGCTGCACGACCCGGACGGCTGGGGCAACCTGATCGCCCTGGACCCGGACGCCGGCATTCCCGATGACGACGCGCTTGCCGCCATGGTGCGCGCCGCCCTGACCGTGGAGCCCCGGGACGAGCCGGAGCCCGCCATACCACCCCGCCCAGCGGCCAGGCCGGCACCGGTCACGGAACCAGCGCCGCACCCGCGCCCACCGCCGGCCGCGGCCCCGCGCGACGGCCGGCTTGCCCGGGGGCTGCGCCTGGCGCACGCCATGGTCACGGTGCTGGGCGGCTGGCGGGCACCGGTGGCCCTGGCGCTGATCGTGTCGGCCGCCGCCCTGCCGTGGCTGCCACCGCGCCTGGCGTCCCTGGCGCTGGCGCTTCTGACCGCCGGCCTGCTTGGGCTGGGCGCCTACGGAACCGTGCGTGCCGAGCGACTGGCCGGCGCGGCCGAGGACGCGCGCAAACGCGCCCTGGAGGCCCGCTTCAAGCGCCACATCGGCTGGGTGCGCGGCGATATGGCCGCCCTCGGCGACGACCTGGCGGCGCGGCTACGGACCGTCAGCCAGGACATGGCGACCCAGCGGGCCACCATCACCGCCGAGCGGACGGCCCGCGAGACGGCCACCAAGGCCCTGGAGGCCGCGCTCGGCGGACGCCTGGAGCGAACCGCCCGGGGCCTGGCCGAGACCGTGGCCGGGATGCGCACCGACCTGTCCCGGGAAAACGCCGCCCGGGACGCCGCCTGGCAGGCCGCCATCGCCGAGGCGGAGCGAGCCGCGGCGCGCGGTGACCATGCCGTCGCCGCCGACCTGCGCCAGGCGCTGGCAGAGGATCGCCATCGCCTCACCGCCGCGCTGGCACGGCTGCGCGGGGACCTGGGCGACATGTCCCCCGGCCAACGCCTGGACCGTCTGGAAGATCGCCTGATCCGTGCCGGCGCCCTGGGCGCGGACCGTTTCCAGCCCTTCGCGCGCGCCCTCACTGACGCCGACATCGCACGACTGCGAACCCGGTGGGCCCCGGTCCTTGGGCTTGATCCAACGGACGCGCGCGCCCTGGGTCACCTGGCCGAACGACTGGCGGCGCTGGAGCGTCTGAGCGGCGGCCGCCTGGCCTGCGCGCTGCCCGCGGCGATGCTGCGCGCCCTGGCTGCTCGCGCCGCGCCGGGGCGAGAGACCCTGCGCGCGCTGGAAGTGGGCGTGCTGTTCGGGGTGGGCCTGGGGGCACTGGCGGTCGCCATCGAGGATCAAGGGCGCCGTCCTCGCCTGCTCGGCATTGACCCCCTGGACGGCGGCGCCTATGGCGCGCCCAGCGATCCCGTCACGGGGGCCCGGGTGAGTCCAGACAGCGCGCGCCGCACGCTGACGCGGCTGGGCTTGCCGCGCCGCGCCGTCACCCTGATCCGGCGGTCCAGCGGCGATCCCCTGGCCATTGCCCGCGCCCGCCGCTGGGCGGGGCCGGAGGGACTGGGCCTGCTGGTCCTCGACGGCCGCCACGATCGCGCGGGGCTGGCCGAGGACTGGTCTCTCTACGCGCCGCTGCTGCGCCCCGGCGGTCTCGCCCTGATCGACGATCACGGCGCCGCCGCCTGGCCGGACGTGGCACCCTTTGTGGACGCGGTGGCGGCCCGAACGCCAGGGTTCGTGTTCTTGGGAGCCGAGTGGGAAACGGCGGTGCTGCGGCGGGAGGCCATCCGGTGACTCCCATCGCGAGCCTGCCTGGGCAAGATCATCGGCCGGTCGAGGCCATTGGCATGGGAGGGCGGCGGCTGGCGGTGATCCTGCCGTCGCTGCTGTGCAACTACGATTGCCCCTACTGCCGCATCAAGGCCAGGCGCCGCCAGTCGGGCGAGCGCCCCCTGGTCGACTGGCGCGACGCCCTCATGACCATTGGCGCGCCGCTGGCGCATGTGGCCGGCGGCGAACCCACGGTGTTGAAGGGCTTCGCCGACTTCGTCCTTGGCTACCCCGCCCCCCTGCGCATGACCACCAACCTGTGGCGGGCACCCGAGGCATGGCCACCCGGCTTCTGGGAGCGGTTCGAGTATGTCACCGTGTCCTTTCACCCCGATCATACCGATTTCGACGGTTTCGCCACCCGCGCCGCGCGCCTCCATGCCCTGTTCGATCGCCGCCCGGCGCTTCGGCCACGCCTGACCTGCACCATCGTCGCCGATCCCCGCTGGATCGATGCCCTGCCCGGCTGGCTCGCCCGCCTGCGCGGGCTGGGCCTGGCGGCGCGAGGCCAGTACCTGAACCGCCCCGCTGGCGACCCCACCCCGACCTATGCACCCGCCGACCTGAAGCGCCTGCGGGCCAGCGCGATCCCCATGAGTCACGACCGGGCCGGGCAGGACATCCACGTCACCAACGGCCCCAAGCTCTGCGATGCCGGTCGCGTCTACTGCCACATCGACCCCCTGGGCGAGGCCCGACGATGCTCCCGCGATCGCCTCAGCCTGGGCAACCTGTTCGACGGTACCTTTGCCTGGCGCGACGGCGAAGCCCGCTGCGAGACCGCCTGCACCGAGGCCTGCGACCGCACCTTCGCCCGCATGCGCGCGATATCCCAGGAGGTCACGGCGTGACGGACACACCCTGGGTCCGCGTGGTGATCGTCACCATGAACGAGGGGCCGTTGCTGGCGCGCTGCCTGTCGGCGCTGCTGGCGCAGACGGACGCCGCCTTCGAGGCGGTGGTGGTGGCCAACGGCTCCGACCCCGCGATCCTCGACCCCGCGCTGCCCCGTGATCCGCGCGTGCATGTGCTGCGCCTGAGCGCCAACATCGGCTATTCCCAGGCCAACAACGTGGGCGCCGACCACGACACCGGCGGTCCGCCGCCACCGTTCGTGGCCACCCTGAACCCGGACGCGTTCCCGGATCCCGACTGGCTGACCGCCCTGCGAGCCGCCGCCGGGCGGCATCCGCAGGCCACGGCCTTCGCCAGCCTCCAGGTGCTGGACCGGGACCCCGACCTGTGCGACGGCCTGGGCGATGAAATGGCGCCGGTCTGCCTGGTCTGGCGCGGCGGCATCTGGCGCCCCGTGCCGCCCCGGGCACGGCTGGTGGAGGGACCGTGCTTCTCCGCCTGCGCGGCGGCCGCGCTCTACCGCCGGGTCGCCTGGGACGCGGTGGGCGGCTTCGACGGCCGTTTCTTCTGCTACCTGGACGACGTGGACCTGGCCTTCCGGCTGCGCCTTCGGGGTGGAACCGTCGTCTTCGTGCCCACCGCCCGGGTGCGGCACGTGGGTTCGGCCACCAACGGAGAGGACAGCGACTTCATCCGCTTCCACACGGCGCGCAACCGGATCTGGCTGTTCGCGAAGGACATGCCCGGCCCGCTGATCTGGCCGCTGCTGCCGGCCTTCGTCGTCGTGGTGGTGCTGCTGTTGGCGCGTGGCGCGATGCGTGGGCGGCTGCGGATCGAGTCCCAGGGACTGGCCGCCGGGCTGGCCGGCCTGCCCCGCGCCTGGCGGCAACGTCGCGCCATCCAGCGGGCGCGGGTGGCGCCGTGGTGGCGGCTGGCCGGGGCGATGACCTGGGACCCGCGCCTGTTCCTGCGCCGCGCGCCCCGGCGCGGCCGCATCCGACCGTCATGACCAGGCCCTTGATCCCGGGCCGGGACGTCACCCACCGTCCGGGCGATCCGCGCGACTGGTCCTTGCGCCTGCCACCCGGCGACCGGCTGGAGGTTCCGGGCGGAGAGCGGACCCTCACGGCGTCGGTGCTGTGGGCGGCGCTTCGTCAGGGCGTGCGCGGGGTCACCGTGCGCGACGCGGGCGGCGGCTGGCGAGAGACGACGCCCGAGGCCCTGCTGGCCCGCCGCCTGGGCCGCAAGGCGGCCGCCACGCCGCCGGGGGCGACGGCGCGCGCCTGGGCACGGGTGCTGCGCGTGCCGCTGCCGCCGGCCGGTCGGGCCGAGGGTCCCTTGGTCATGGCCCTGCCGTCGCTGGCCGCGAACGGCGCGGAACGTCAGGCGGTGGCCCTGATCGCCGGGTTGGTGACGCGCGGCTGGCCCGTGCGGGTGCTGGTCAAGCATCTGGAGGACCGGCCGGGCGCCGCCGCCCTGAAACCGCACCTGGACAGGCTGGGCGTGCCCGTCCTGGTGTGGACCGATCCGCCGCCCGACGCGACGCCCTCGCTGGCCGTCCTGGAGCGGGCGACGGCCGGCCTGCCCGATGGTCTGGCGACCGACCTGCTGGGATTGGCCGGCTGGATCGCCGCCTTGAAACCCCGCGCGCTGCATGGCTGGCTGGAGGGCACGGCCATCGTGGCCGGCGCGGCGGCGGCGGTGCTGGGCGTGCCGCGCGTCGTTGTCGGCCTGCGCAACCTGGCACCGGACCGCATGGGGCACCCCCTGGCCCCGGCGCTGCGGCCCGGGCTGGCGCGGCTGGCCCGGCATCGCGCCATCACCGCCACCGGCAACAGCCGCGCGGTGGCCGAGGACCATGCGCGCTGGGCCGGGATCGCAACACCCCCGGTGATCCCCAATGGGGTCGGCCCGCCCCCGCCCGGTCGGCCGCAGGCCGATCGGCCGCCGCTGGTGCTGGGGATATTCCGGCTGGTGGCGCACAAGCGGCCCCTGCTGTGGCTGGAGGTGGCCGCGCGGGTGCGGGCGGCCCGGCCGGAGGCACGGTTTCGCCTGCTGGGGGACGGGCCGCTCGCGGCGAGCGTAGAGACCCGCGCCCGGGCGCTGGGCCTGCCGCTGGAGGTGCGCGGGCGGGTGAACGACGTGACGCCTCATCTGGGCGAGGCGGCTGTGCTGCTGCATGTCTCCGCCGCCGAGGGGCTGCCCAACGCCGTCCTGGAAGCCATGGCCGCCGGGGTGCCGGTGGTCGCGACGCCGGCTGGGGGCATCGCCGAGACCCTCTACGGGGCGACCGTCGATCCCCCCACGCCCGAGGCCCTGGCGGCGCGGGTGGTGGCCCTGCTGGCGGACCCTGCGCGGCGCCAGACCCTGGCCGACGCCGGGCGCGCCCGCTCGGCCGCCTTCTCCCTGCCCGCGATGGTCGCGCGCCACGCGCGCCTGTACGACAGCCCGCCCGCGCCGTCGCCCGAGGGCCGCCGCCATGCCCTCGCCGCACGGCTGCGCCCGGCTGGGCTGGCGCGATCCCTCGGCACCCTCGCCCGCCTGGCCCTGGCCGGCGAGGGCCAGGAGATCGCCGCGCGGGTGGCGGGACTGATGGGACACCCGGCGCGCCCTGTCCCGCCTCCCCCCGACCGGCCTATGGTGCCTTGTCTCGCGCGGCGGTCGCTGTCCGTCCCCCTCCGCCTGGCCTGGGTGGGCGAGACCCTGGAACGGGATGGCGCGCCGCTGAGCCTGCGCGACCTGGTCCTTGGCCTGACCGCGCGCGGCGTTGTGACACCAGCGACCGGCCTGGCGCTCCGCGACGGCCCACTGCGCGCAGACTGGACAACCGCCGGCTGGCCGGTGCGCGTTCTCCGGGATCACCCGCCCGTGACGGCGCGGGCCGTGGATCGTCAGGCGCAGACCCTGGCCCAGGCCATGACCAGGGCACACGCCGACGCGGCGCTGGTCAACGGCCTGCGGGCCTTCGCAGGGGTGGAGGCCGCCGCCCACGCGCGCCGCCCCTGCCTGTGGGTGATCCGCGAACCCGGCCCGGAGGCCCTTGCCGACCTGTCCCGATCGGTCCGGGCGCGCGCCCTGGGCGCTTTCGGCCAGGCGAACCGCGTGGTGTTTGTTTCGAACACCACCGCCGCCGCCTGGGCGCCCTGGTGCCCGACGGACAGGGCCATGGTCATCCCCAACGCGCTCCCGGCCCTCGACACCATGTGGCCCCATCGGGCCACCGCCCGCGTGGCGCTCGGCTGGCCGGCCGACGCCTGGGGTCTTCTGGCGGCCGGGGCCCTGTGCCCACGCAAGGACCCATTGACCCTGATCGCCGCCCTGCCGTTGCTGCCCGATGCCTTGCAAGCGCGCGTGCGGGTCGTCTGGGCGGGCCGGGACGTGGACGGGTACGCCACGCGGGTCCACCGGGCCATGCGCCGCCTGCCCGGATCCCTGCGGGACGCCGTCACCCTGACCGGCGACCGCGCCGACCTGTCCCCCCTGTGGGCCGCCGCCGATGCCGCCGTCTGCGCCAGCCGCGCCGAGGCCGCCCCACGTTTTATGCTGGAGGCCCGCCGCGCCGGCCTACCCCTGGTGGCCACGGCCGCTGGCGGCGTGGCCGAGCAAGCGGCCCACTGGCCCGCGACCTGGCTGGTGCCGCCGGGCGATCCCGCCGCCCTGGCGCGCGCCCTGGCGGCCGCTTGGCGGGCCGTGCCCCGGCCGACATCGCCCTCGGACACCAAGGCCCGTTTCGAGGCGCTTCGCGCGGCCTATGCGACCGCCCTCGTGAGCCTGGGGACCACCGCGTGACGCGGCGGACCATCCCTTGGGCGGCCATGGGCTTCCTGGTCCTGGCGGCCCTGGCGGCCGGACGGCTGGTGTGGGCCGTGGCCGGGCCTGACCCGCCGCGCCTCCAGGCCGAGGCCCACTTCGACGCCGCCCTCAAGGAGGACGACCCGGGCCACCTCCACGCCGCCGCCGACGCCTGGAAGAACGCGCTGGCGTGGTCGCCCGCCAATCCCTATGCCTGGACCGGGCTGGCCTGGGCCGAGGCCCTGCGGGGCGCGCCAGTGCCCTATGTGAACCGGCTCATGAGCCGCTCGGCGAATCTGTCGCCGCACGTCCCGGCGCTCCAGAAGGCGCGGGCGCGCTGGTGGGCAATGTCGGCCCCGCCACCGACCCCGCCCCCAGCACCACCATGACGGTCACCGCCACGGCCGGCATGTGCAGGGAGAAGTCGAGCAGACCGTGCAACCCGGTCATCACCGCCGCCGCCACCGCCAGGCGGGCCAGGGGATCGCCGCTCGCCCGGGCCTGCCCGAAGGCCCCCACGGCCAGGGCGACGAACGCGCCCATCAGCGCCAGCGCGGCCGGCGCGCCCATCTCCGCCGCCAGTTCCAGCGGCACCGAATGGGCTTGCAGCACCAGATGCCCGGTCAGCGTCTCGTCCCGGAGACGATGATAGAGCACCGGAAAGGTCCCCAGGCCGTGCCCGGTCCAGGGTGCCTCGCCGATCGCCCCGACCGTGATCCGATAGAGGTCCCAGCGCAGGTCGCCCAGCAGAGCGGCGGGTTCGAGCCGCTCCAGCCAGCGGCCGCGCCCGGTCGCCCACAACAGGACGGGCACCAGAGCAGCGACGGCCACGCCACCGACAAGAAGACCACGCCATGGGACGGCACGGCCAGGTGGACGAACCAGCGCCAGCGCCATCAGCCCGGCCAGAACACTCGCCAGTCCCCAGCGCGATTCGGTGAAGACGACGGCCACCAGGCCCAGCGCGGCGCAACCCCGCCAGACCCATCGCGCGCTCGCCGTCGCCGCGCCGGCGGCCGCGACCAGCGCCGCCGCCACCGCGAGTCCGGCATAGATCGCATAGGCATTGCGGTTGACGAAGGTGGCGGTGGCCACGTCGTGATAGATCCATTTCTCGACCCACCAGATCGTTTGGGTGCCGCTGGCGAGCACCGCCAGGGCATAAACGGCGAGCGCGGCGCCCACCACGGCCACGCTCCGGATCAGCCACCGGCGAGCCTCCGTGTCGTCAGCAACCAGCGCCGCCCCCAGCCAGGCGGCGGTGGCGTAGGCCGTCAGGCGGAGCGCGCCCTCGGCCGTCGCCGATGGGTCAAGCGACAGCGATCCCCAGGCGGGACGGCCGGTCAGGGCCTCCAGATCCGCCCAATGGGCCAGGCTGAACCCCAGGCCCGGCGCCGCCTGCGTCAGCGCCCAGCCCACCGCCCCGGCGACACCCACCAGCGCCACACGCCGCGCCGTCGTCCAGGGACGGCGGCGCCCGGGATCTCGCCACGCGGTCCAGGCCGCCAGGACAAAGAGTCCCGTCAGCAGCAGCGCCGCCGACCAGGGCCGATGGCTGGCCAGCGGTAATGGCGCCCAGACCAA
>JANQGN010000299.1 GCA_028277295.1 Rhodospira sp. | reverse complement strand
ACGGCGAAGCGCTCGGGGCGCTGGTCGGCGCGGTCGCGGGCCAGGTCGCTCTTGCGGATGAAGCCGACGGCGCCGCCCACTTCCACCTCGATGCCGTTGTCCTGCACCTGGGTAACAACGCCGGTGACGGTCTGACCCTTGCGCAGGTCGGCGGTGGCGGCGGCGTAGGGGTCATCGCCGAGCTGCTTGATGCCCAGGCTGATGCGCTCCTTGTCCACGTCCACGTCGAGGACCTTGGCCTTGACCACGTCGCCCTTCTTGTAGTCCTTGACCGCCTCGTCGCCGGAGCGGGACCAGTCCAGGTCGGACAGGTGGACCATGCCGTCGATCTCGCCGGGCAGGCCGATGAACAGGCCGAACTCGGTGATATTCTTGATCTCGCCCTCGACCTCGGTGCCCGGGGGGAACTTGCCCAGGAAGTCGGACCAGGGGTTGCCCATGGTCTGCTTCAGGCCCAGCGAGATGCGCCGCTTGTCCGGGTCCACGTCCAGGATCATGACGTTCACTTCCTGGCTGGTGGAGACGATCTTGCCCGGGTGAACGTTCTTCTTGGTCCAGCTCATCTCGGAGACGTGCACCAGGCCCTCGACGCCCGGCTCCAACTCGACGAAGGCGCCGTAGTCGGTGATGTTGGTCACGCGGCCGGCGAACACGGTGCCGGTGGGGTACTTGACGGCCACGCCCTCCCAGGGGTCGGCCTCAAGCTGCTTCATGCCCAGGCTGATGCGCTGGGTGTCCGGGTTGAAACGGATCACCTGCACGCGCACGGTCTGTCCAATGGACAGGGCCTCGGTCGGGTGGTTGATGCGCTTCCAGGAAATGTCGGTGACGTGCAGCAGGCCGTCGACACCGCCCAGGTCCACGAAGGCGCCGTAGTCGGTGATGTTCTTGACCACGCCGTCGAGGATCTCGCCTTCCTTCAGGCGCTCCAGCAGCTTGGAGCGTTCCTCGGCGCGCGTCTCCTCCAGCACCGAGCGGCGCGAGACGACGATGTTGCCGCGGGAGCGGTCCATCTTCAGGATCTGGAACTCGAACGGCTGGCCCATCAAGGGCGTGATGTCGCGCACCGGGCGAATGTCCACCTGGCTGCCGGGCAGGAAGGCCATGGCGCCGGACAGGTCCACGGTGAAGCCACCCTTGACGCGGCCGAAGATCTGACCCTTGACGCGGCGGCTCTCGGTGTAGGCCTTCTCCAGCTCGTTCCAGGCTTCCTCGCGCCGGGCCTTGTCGCGCGACAGGATGATGTTGCCGTCGCGGTCCTCATAGCGCTCCACATAGACGTCGATGCCGTCGCCGGGCCTCAGCTCCGGATCCTCACCGGCCTTGGTGAATTCCTTCAGCGGCACGCGCCCCTCGGACTTCAGGCCGACGTCGACCACCACGTGGTCGTTCCGCACGGCGATGACGGTGCCCTTGATGACGGTTCCTTCGAGGCTGCTGTTCTCGCCCAGGGTTTCGTTCAGCAGGGCTTCGAAGGATTCGGCCGTGAAGGTGTCGGCCCCAGACTCTTGGGAATGGTTGGCGTGGGTGTCGGTGGCGGCTTCGGCCATGGGGGGTCTGTCCTTGTCCTTCTCGAGTCGCAATCGGTTTTCCGGCCAGCCGGTTGGGTCCGGCGGTCTTTAGGTCGTCCCTCACTCAGGAAACGTCGTCGTCGGTATCCGGGTCCGCGGGCGCCTCGCCCGCCCGGCCCTGGCGCTGGTGAACGTACGCCAGCGCGGCGGCCAGGGCGTCGGTGGCGCCCAGGTCGGAGGTGTCCAGCACGAACGCATTGGCGGCCGGTACCAACGGCGCGACGCTACGCGACGAATCGCGCGCGTCCCGGTCCACCATGTCGTGGAGAACGCGGGACTCTATAACGTCAACGCCCTTGTCTCGCAACTCCAGAAAACGGCGATGGGCGCGAGTTTCCAGACGCGCGGTAACGAAGAGTTTGTATTCGGCCTCGGGACAGACAACCGTCCCGATATCGCGGCCGTCCAGGACCGCGCCATCGCGGCCGGGGGGCGGGGCGGCGGCGAAAGCGCGCTGGAAGTCCAGCAGGGCGGCGCGCACCGCCGGGATGGCCGCCACCTTGGAGGCGGCGGCGCCAGCCTCCTCGCCGCGTAGATCGGGGTTGTCCAGGGCGTCGGCCGACAGGGCGCGGGCGGCGGCCTCGGCGGCGGCTGGGTCGGCGGGATCGCCGCCGGCGCGCAGCACGGCCCAGCCCGTGGCCCGGTACAGCAGGCCGGTGTCCAGGTAGGCGAGGTTCAGCCGCTCGGCCAGGGCGCGGGCGAGCGTGCCCTTGCCGGCGGCGGCGGGTCCGTCAATGGCGATGATCATGGCGGGGCGGGGGTCCTGTCGGTTGTTGAGACGGTATGGCCTGGGGCCGGGTCATGACCCCTCGGACAAGTCCACCGGGACGGTCTCGGCCTCGCCGATGAGGCACAGGCACGGCGATCCACCGGCCAGGGCCGGCGGGTCGAGGCGGGTCGGCACGCCAAAGGCCGTCAGCAGTCGCGCCAGGGGCTCGGCCATGGGACCGGGCAGGGGCACCCGCGTCTCGCCCGGGCAGTTCAGGCCAGCCGCCAGCGCCATCAGCGCCACTGTCGGCGTCGCATCCGATTGGGCGGCGGCCGTCAGGTCCAGGGCCTGGGGCCAGGCCGTGCCCACGAGGGTCAGCGGCGACCGGCGCCCGGGGCCGGCGCCGACCAGGCGGGCCCCGATGCGCTCGAGCGTGGTGATCAGAGCTTCGGACGGCCGCGCCTCGGCCGGCGTGAGCAGCACCGTCACCATGGGTTGGGTGGCCAGAAGGCCGGCCATGAGGGCCAGCGCGGGGGCGGGGGCGGGCAGGCCGGCCAGGTCCAGCGGGGCGGCGGGTTCAGTCAGTCCGCCAAGCCCCCGGCCCCGCACCGTGACGCCGGTGTCCCGCCAGGACACCCGCGCCCCCAGTGCCGTGAGCGCGGCCTCCATCGGCGCTGGCATCCAGGCCGCGGGCAACCGGCTCTGGCCCACCGTGACGGCGGCTAGCAGGGGTGCCAGCAGGGGCACCGGCGAGGCGGCGAGGCGGTCGGGCGCGCCCAGAGCGGTCACCGGGGGCGCGGCCTTGGCGCTTTGGTTGGGGCGGTCATGTGGCGTGGGCGACGGGGGCATGGCGGCGCGAGATGGTGGCGAGCGGGACGCGAGGTAAACCGAAGACCTGGCATGTAGCATGCCGGGTCGGACGACGACAGCCCCATGGGGTGAGGGGCAGGGCTCCGAACTCGGATGACCGGTCTGTAAGGATTCATGGGTCCGAGGGAGATCCTTCGCGTCCCGCGGACGCTCGGGATGAGGACGTTCACTTTTTAAGGGCTTCATCCTGAGGAAGCGGAGCGACCGAAGGATCTGCATCGATGGTCCTGACCCTCTCGGATCGTGACTCATGAACGATCATCCATCCGGGTTCGGAGCCCTGTGGCCGGTGGGAGCCAACGCCATGCCCCTGTTGCTGACCCTGACCAGCGACGTGGACCTGGACGACGACCAAGTGATGACTCAGGTGGTCGGTCCCGCCG
>JANQGN010000275.1 GCA_028277295.1 Rhodospira sp. | reverse complement strand
TCCACGAGACGCCGGCCGCACTCCCTCCCCATGGAATGGGGAGGGTTGGGGAGGGGTTGTCTCGGTGGATCGCAACCGACCCAAACTCCACCAACCCCGCTCTTCCGTGATGAACCTCTTTTCTAGAGCATCGTGAGTGATCTTGGACTCACCCACCATGCCCCAAGCATTCTGATATCGAAGCAAGTCGTCCCCAAAAGGTCCTCCAGGGCGATCCGGTTCGGATCGCTCGGGATTTGCTCTATGAAGACCTTCGGATTGGGACACTACCCCTATTGCTCTCCCGCGTTCCCGCCAAACATCTGCTCTTGCAGGTAGCCTCCCACGCCCACTTGCTCCATCAAATGGATCTGGGTTTCCAGCCAGTCGATATGCTCCTCGGTATCGTCCAGGATGGCGCGCAGGACGTTCCGGCTGACGAAGTCTTGCTTGGCCTCGCACAGGGCAACCCCGGTGACCAGGGTCTCGCGCGCGCTGTACTCCAGGCCCAAGTCGGCCTTCATGCACTCAGGCACGGTTTCGCCGATGCTGAGCGTGTGCAGGTCCTGGAGGTTCGGCAGCCCCTCCAGCAAAAGAATGCGTTCAATGACTTGGTCGGCGTGTTGCATCTCTTCGATGGACTCGCCATAGACAGTATCGGCCAGGCGCAGGAATCCCCAGTTCTTCAACATGCGGGCATGCAGAAAGTACTGGTTCACGGCCGTCAATTCGTGGGTAAGCACGGTATTCAACATGTCCAGAACAGATTTGTCGCCCTTCATGCCCATCTCCCCGAGGCGCGGTTCGGTTCGGTTGAAGCGGCACGGGCTCATACCATCGATCATTGACCATGACTTGTGCCGGCCATGGACGGCGGATGAGTCGCCCTCATCCTCCGCTGGTATAAAGCCCCGCCCGAGGCGCGTCCGGTACGCGCCTTCGAGGCATATGGGCCATGCGATGGGTGATTATTAGGGTCGGTATCGTGAAAACCCAAACGCCCCGGTCAAGATGGCCTGGACAGCCACCCTATACCAGGGTTAATCCGCCTTTTCGGCGAGCAAAGCGCCAATCACTCTATTATAGCGCGCTGTCACGCGCTCCGCTGTGCGACCTCCCGCCGTTCTGTCGGCCCTTCGGAGCGGATAATAGCGACAATGCGGCGAACGCACCGGGCGCACTGCGGGTCTTCACCACAGGCATGGAACACGTGGGCCACCTTGCGGGCGCCCGCCTGAACCACGTCGCGCACCTGGTTTTCCCGCAACCCCTTGCAATTACAGACGTACATCAGCCGCCCCCTTGGGCCCTATAACGCCATACCTGCCATGGATCATACCGGCCCGGACTCGCGAATGCAAACGAAAACCATTCTCAACTCAACGGCAGGCATTGGGCCCCTCGCCCGCGCCAGGGTTTCGGCCAGCGGCGCCAGTCGGGACGAACCGACGTCAGATCCCGATCCCGGGCCTCAGCGCACCCGCGCCAGCAGAAGCCCGTCGCGGATGGGCAGCAGGCAGGCGTCCACCCGCCCGTCGGCGCGGATCCTGTCCGTCAGGGCGCGCAATGCGAGGGCCTTGGCGTCCGTCGTGTCGGGATCGACCACCAGACCCTTCCACAGCATGTTGTCGAGCGCGACGAGGCCACCCGGACGCACCAGCCGAAGCGCCTGCTCGAAGTACGCGGGGTAGGCCTCCTTGTCGGCGTCGACGAAGGCCATGTCGAAGTCGCCGGCCCGGCCCGCGGCGAGAAGCGCCTCCAGACCGTCGGCGGCCGGGCCGACAGACAGGTCAATGCGGCCACCCATCCCGGCCGCCTCCCAATGGCGCCGGGCGATGGCGGCGTACTCTGGCGAATCGTCGAAGGCCAGCACCTCGCCCTCTGGCGGCAGGGCGTAGGCCACCGCGAGGGCGCTGTATCCAGTGAAGGTGCCGATGTCCAAGGTCCGGCGAGCCCCAATCAGCCGCGCCAGGAAGGCCAGCAAGGCGGCCTGGTCCGGGCTGCTCGCCCAACCGGCGTTGGCCATGGCCTCGGTCTCTCGGCGCAGGACGGCCAGGGGCTCGGGTTCGTCAATGCCCCGGTCGAGGACATAGGCGGCAAGAATAGGGGGCAGGTCCGGCACGCCGGTCATGGGGATGTCTCCTGCGGCTGACATGGGGGCGGGGCGGCGCCGGCGTCCAGTCGATAGACGACGGTATCCCGCGCCTCTCGATCCTCCAGGTCCAGGGATGTGGGCACGGTCAGTGTGGTCTCAACCGTCAGAGGCCCCTTGGGACCATAGGCGCGGCCCGGATCGGCCAGCAGCACAAGCGCGCCGGCCGCCGCCTGGGCGGTCAGGTAGCGGATGACGCGATCGGCCATGGCCCGTTCGTAACAGACGTCCCCGGCCAGGATCACCGCCCACTCGCCCAGCCGCGCGGCGTCGCGGGCGGCGGACAGGTCGTTGGCGGCGGGCAACAGATCGTCCAGGGTAACGGCCACGCGCGCCTCCAGACCGTTCAGCGCCGCGTTCAGGCGGATGGCGGCGGCCGCCAGCGGGTCGACCTCGGCGCAGAGGACGGAGGCGGCGCCGGCGCGGGCGGCGGCCAGCCCGGCCAGCCCGCCGCCCGCCGCCAGGTCCAGCACCGTGCGGTTTCGCGTCAGCGCCGGGTGATCCAGCAGGTGCCGCGCCAGCGCCTGGCTGCCCGGCCAGGCAAACGCCCAGAACGGGGGTTCCAGCCCGGTGACGCGCATGTGCGCCTCCGTGGCCTGCCACAGTGGGGTGACCTCGGTGGCCAGGTGAAGGCGCAACTCGGGGACCAGCGGCGCCGTGGCGACGGCCGTCTGGGAGCGGATGAAGGCGGCGCGGGCAGTCTCCTCGTCCGGGGGTCGTGCCGTCACCGCCCGGGCAGCCCGCCGGTCTGCACGTAGGTGAGCACCTGGGCCACCTGCTCTGGCGTCTCGCACACGGCGAGTGCCGCGGCGTCGACTTCCTTCAAGGCGTGGGTGTGCTCCTGCGGGTGCAGCACGATCAGCGGCGTGCCCAGGGCGGCGGCGTATCCAGCGTCGAAGGCCGCGTTCCACTGTTTGTATTTTTCACCAAAGCGCACCACGACAACGTCGGCCTGCTCGATCAGCACCCGGGTGCGGATGGCGTTGACCTTGGCGCCCTTGTGGTCGCGCCAGAAGCCGCTGGCTTCCTCGCCCAGAATGGCCGCGCCACAGTCGTCGGAGGCGCCGTGATCGGTGACCGGAGCAAGGAAGTCGATGGACAGGCCGGCGGCCTGGCAGGCGGCGGCGACGCGATCGCGCCAGTCTGTATGAATCTCGCCGGACAGATAGACGGCGAGCACGCGCGGGCCGTGCATGGGAGCCTCCCGGACGGACGGTGGGGACGGGACCGGTCGACAGCATGCCTGAGGGTCACGGGGCGGACAACGCCGGCCGTCACGCGACAGCCGTTCGCGGTCTGGCCTGACGTGCCGCCGGCGGGTTCGGCGCTTGAGAGAATGGCGCCACGCGCAAGACCGGAACCTCGACGACCGAGTCACCCGAGGTCCGCGCGCGCAGGATCCGGCCCGCTCATGGGCGGGGGCCGGGGCAGGGTCACGGTCCGGTCGAACGGTCCCAGGCGGTCGGCGCCGGCATGGGCGACGATGATCCGGGTGCGCGTGGGGACGGCGGAGTCGATGGCCGCCACGATGTGGGCGGCGGTGGGGCCGTCCACCTCCGACAGGCTCTCGTCCAGCACCAGCACGCGGAACGGCGCCAGCAGCGCGCGAGCGATGGCCAGCCGTTGGCGCTGCCCCCCCGAGACCGCGAGGGCGCGCTCTCCGATGGGGGTTTCGAGGCCCTGCCGGCCGGTCTCAAGCCAGTCCACCAGGTCGACCATGGCCAGCACCCGCCAAAGGGCGGCGTCGTCCGCCTCCGGATTGGCGAGGCGCAGGTTGTCGGCCACCGTGCCGCTGAACAGCCAGCCCGCTTGCGGCACCACGACCACCGCGCGGCGCAGGGCGACGGGGTCCAGGCCGTGCACCGGGGCGCCGTCCAGCAGCACCTGGCCCGAGTCGGGTTGGGCCGCGCGGGTCAGCAGGCCGATCAGGCTGGTCTTGCCGGCGCCGGAGGGGCCTTGCAGCAGCACCTTGGTTCCGGCCGGGATGTCCAGCGACAGGCCGCGTAACACCGGCGCGTCGGCGCCGGGATGGGTCAGCGTCACCGCCTGCAGCCGCAGCGCCCCCGGTCCCTCGGGAAGAGGGGCACCGTCCGCTTCTGGCGCCGCGTCGCGGACCAGGGCCGTCAGCCGGCGCACGGCCACCACCACCCGCGCCTGGGCGTGATACAGCCCCAGCAACGTGCGCAGCGGCCCCACCAGAAAGCCCATGTAGGCCAGCATGGCGATCAGCGAACCCAGCGGCCAGCCGTCCCGAATCACCCACAGGCCGCCGACGATCAGCACCGCCGCCCGCCCGACGGCGCCCAGGATCGTGGGCACGCCGCTGGTGACCTCCTGCCACTCGCGCTGGCGGACCAGCGCATCGATCTGCGCGTCCTGCACGGGACCCAGGCGGCGGGCGCGGGTGGTGGTGGCCCCCAGGGCGGTGATCACCCCCAGGCCGGCGACACTCTCGGCCAGGAAGGCGGACAGCCGCCCGCGATGCACGCGGACGCGCTCGGCATGGCGTTCGGTGCGCGGCCGCGCCCAGGCCAGGAACACCAGTTCGGCAGGCGTCAGCGCGATGGCCACCAGCGCCAGCCGCCAGTCGATCACCGCCAGCATGATCGCCCCGCCCGTCAGCCGGAACAAGGCGCCCAGGCCGGCCAGCAGGGCGTCGAAGGCGAAGCGCTGCACCTCGGCGGCGTCGCCATCCAGTCGCGCCATGATCTCGCCGACGCGCACCTCGGGGTGGCGGGTCGGCGGCAAGCCCAGCACGGCGTCGAGCGCGCGGGCGCGGAGGTGCGCCAGCATGCGCGCCGAGACCCGCAGGTGGAGCAGGCTGTTCAACGCCCCCACCAGCACCGCCGCCAGGCCGACCGCGAAGGCCACGCCGGCCCAGAGCAGCAAGGCGCGCGCGTCGCCGGCCAACAGCCCGTCGTCGATGATCAGCTTGGTCAGGTACGGGGGCGCCAGCGCGAGCGCCGCCGAGATCAGCGAGACGGTCAGGACGACCAGCAGCGGGCGCAGGACCGGCCGGATCACCGGCGCCAGCCAGGGACCGGCCTCGCCGCCGAACAGGGCGCGGGCGAACAGGGCGGTGATGCGGTCGGGGAAGGGGCTCCTGGGAACGGACCTCATGGGGCGTGTCCCCGCCGCTCGCGGCCTCGGTAGGCGGCGGTCGCCTCCAGAATCGCGACGACCTCGGCCACCGAGGCGCCGGGCCGGTCGCGCAGGATCGCGTGGACGTGCGCGGCGAGCCGGGCACAGCCGATGCTGGCGCCGCCCGCGCGGCCGCCGCCCTGCTCCGGCGAGGCACACCAGGCCCCGAAGGCGGCCGGCGCGTCGCCCCCCAGCGCGGATATCTCGTCGAAGCCGCAGCGGGCATCGCCCGTGCCGGCGATCACGCCGGGGTAGGCGGCCGGGTAGCACCGGGCACCCCGGGCCGGCGTGGCGGCGACCAGGACAACACCCGTGGCGATGGCCTCGCGGCAAGCGTCGCGCAGGCCCGCGCGGTCGGCGGTCAGTCCCAGGCTCAGGCAGATCACCCGCGCGCCGCCCTCGGTCAGCCAGCGGACGGCGGCGGCCACCTGGGCCGGCGTTGTCACCGGGCGGTCCCCGAACACCTGGGCGTGGCGGAGGGTGGCGCCGGGCCGCGCGCGGCGGATGACGGTCTCGACCCGGCTGCCGTGTCCCAGCCGGTCGGGTCCGGCCGGTTCCCGGATCACCGCCCCGCCCTCGGCGAGCCGGAAGCGCCGGGCATCGCCGCTGGCGGCGGACGGGCCGCCGCTGTCGACGATCCCCAGGACCGAGCCGTTCGGCGGCGCCGATCCCGATCCATCGCGGCCGCCCGCCGAGGCGCTACTCCTCTCGCTGGAACACACGCAGGGTGGCCAGCGACATGTTGGCGCCGCCGGGCATGTCCACCCGGCCCAGCAGGGTGAGGTCCTCGGCGTCGAAGATCGCGACATCGCCCATGGCGCCGCCCACGAACACACGGGAACCGTCGCTGGAGACGTTCACCGCGTAATAGCTGTGCGGCAGGTCCACCCGCGCCAGCGCGCGGCCCTCGGACAGGTCGAACTTCGACAACTGGGTATAGGCCCCGTAGAGGATATCCTTGTTGGTCGGGCTGACGGTCGACGAAAAATAGAAGATGTCGGTGTTCTCCACGTCCACCATGCGGAAATCACCGGTGTCCAGGTCGAGCGTGAGAATGCCGGTCCAGTAGGTTTCGAGCGCCATGGGATCGGTGTCCGTGCGCGCGGCATAGTAGGGCGTGGACAGCACCCCGGCGGTCTCCCACTGGCTCCAGACGGCCAGCACGTCGGGCGGACTGAAGTTGGCGCGGTCCCAGCCCTGGGTGGCGTGCTCGCCAATCTTCTCTCCGGTCGCGGCGTCGAAGATGTGTAGCGCCCGGCCCAGGCCGTACAGCCTGGTCCCATCATTGGCGTAGGCCAGCAGGGTGATCTGGCGCGGGGCCTCGGCGCGGGCCTTCAGGTCGCCCGTTTCGGCGTTGTACAGCGAGATACGCGTGGGCTGAACCCGATATTCGGCCCGCAACCGCTGCATCGGCGACTCGAACACCGCCAGCGTCGTGCCGTCCGGCGACAGGTCCAGGCCGAACATGGCCTTCACCCGGGTGTCGCCATTGGACAGGTTGATGCGCAAGGTCTCCTCGCCGGTGTCCAGGTCGACGCGAACGATGCTCTCCCACTGGTTGACCAGGGCATAGGCCGTCCGGCCGTCGGCGCTGGGCACGATGGTCACCGGGGCCGGTCCGGCATTGTCCATCTTGATGATCCGGTCAATCTCCATGTCGTCGGGATCGATGACCACCAGCGTGTCGGGCTTCACGCCGGTGAGGATGTAGTCCTTGGCCAGGGCGGTCCCGAGGCCAGCGGCGGGCGTCGCCACCAGCGCGGCGGCCACGAGGCGGCCCACCGTGGCCCAAGCGGATCGGTTGGTCATGGTGCGGGTCTCCGTGCTGTCGTGCCGGGCGGGGTCAGCCCTTATCCTCTGGGAACACGGATTGCAGCGTGCGCCAGTCGTGTTGCGCGGCGGGCGCGTCGGCGTTCCAGTCCGGATAGGTGTTCAGCGTGTCGGCCACCTGGGCCGGCCACCAGCATGGGTCGGCGCAGCCGTAGAGGTCGGCCTCCATGGGTTGGCACAAGGCGGCGACACCGCCGAAGGCGTCCACCTCCCACCCGGGATCGAACGAGGTGGTGCAGCCCAC
>JANQGN010000254.1 GCA_028277295.1 Rhodospira sp. | reverse complement strand
TTCCGCACGAGGGTTAACAATGGGTGAGGGACGGCCCTTTTTGCGGGTCTTGCCGGACAAACGGCTTTGGCGGGATTGGCCAGGGCTCCGAACGCGGATGGACAAACGTTCACAAAGCGCCGTCCGAGAGGACCGGAGCACGCGATGGAGACCCTTCGGTCGTTTCCCTCCCTCAGGATGAGGTTGTTTTAAATGGACAGCCCTCATCCTGAGCACCCAGAGGGTGCGAAGGATCTCCAACGGAGACGAGCAACCTGACGGACCTGTCATCTGAGTTCGGAGCCCTGCGGGATTGGCGGGGTCTGCGGGGTTGGCGGCGTTCGGTCCCGCGCGTTCCGCCACCCCCCTCTTGTCCGTGTTGACCCGAAACCATATCCGACGTCTGGGCACTGGGCAGGCCGGATCGGCTGGCCGCGAAAAGTCTCGCGATAGGTTTCTGGACGCTTATTCGCATGCCGGGTGAGGCGATCCGCCTTTTCTCAAGGGTTATCATGTCCTCGTCCCGCTTGTGCGATCCGTTCTTCTCGCCTGGACAGACCACCAGAATCCATCTCCTCTGTATACTCGAGTCGTCGGATCGTGCGGCGGCCGGGCGGATCAGGGCGTGATGCCGCGCCGGGACGCCCGGCGCCGACCCATCCGGGGACTTCACCACTAACAAGTTACAATGGCTTGATTCAAAAGACGAAAGCCGAGGACGGACGGATCCGCCAACAGCGGAGAGAATGTCGGTGTTTAATGTGATGCTTTAATATGAGGGGCTAATCACTGATATTGGTATAGTCAACTCGGGCCGGAGGTCGACTCCGCCTCGGGGGATGGCCGGGGCGGTCTCGACAGAAGGGGGGGAACGCTCGAACCATGATGTTCGGACGTGGCCAGCGCGCGCGGGCGAGCCTGCTGGCGGATCAGGAAACGTCAACGCCCCTGCTCGGCTGGCTGTGGTTGGCCCTGGCGCTCGTCGCTTCTGCCCTGGCCGCCTTACCCGTGGACAGCAGTGCTCAGATCATGATGGCGATCGTGTGCCTGCTGGCGGTGTTCCTGCTGCGCCCCCTGGTGCCCCGCGACGATCCGAACAGCTGGCTTCGTAGTGTTGTGCTGTTTCTCGCGCTGGTCATCAGCATCCGCTACTTCGGCTGGCGGACCTTCATCTCCCTGGACTTCGAAACACCCTACGACGCCATCCCCGGCTTGATTCTCTATCTTGCCGAGGTTTACGCGTTTATCGTCGCCCTTCTGGGATTGTTTGTCGGCTTCTACCCGGCGCGGCGGCGGGATCCGCCGCCCGTTCCCGTGGGCGTGCCGTTGCCGACGGTGGATGTGTTCATTCCCACCTACAACGAGGATCCCCAACTCCTGGACACGACCGTGCGGGCGGCGCGCTTGATTCGATATCCCCGCGAGTTGGTGCGCATCTACTTGCTGGACGATGGCGGCACCGATCAGAAATGCAACGACGCCGACCCCGACACGGCGCGCGCGGCGCGAGACCGGCGCCATCGCCTTCTGGAATTGTGCGGGCGACTGGGGGTCACCTACATCACGCGCTCAAAGAACGAGAAAGCCAAGGCGGGGAACATCAACAACGCCTTCCGCCAGACCAATGGGGACCTGATCCTGATCCTGGACGCGGATCACATCCCCACCATGGACATTCTCGAGAATACGGTCGACTGGTTTCGGGCGTCACCAAGTATGTTCCTGGTGCAAACGCCCCATTTCATGATCAGTCCCGACCCGATCGAGCGCAATCTCCTGAAATCCTTCAGCCGCAGCCCGTCGGAGAACGAAATGTTCTACCGCACCATTCAGCGCGGCCTGGACTTCTGGGATGTTTCGTATTTCTGCGGGTCCGCGGCGGTGCTCCGGCGTTCCGCCCTGGAGGAGGTCGACGGCTTCCTGGGCGAGACCATCACCGAGGACGCGGAAACCGCCGTCGAACTGCATTCCCGGGGCTACCGGAGCGTCTATCTGGAACGCGCCATGGTCGCGGGCCTGTCGCCCGAGACCTTCACGGACTTCATCACGCAGCGCATGCGCTGGGCCCAGGGGATGGTGCAGATTCTCTTACTCAAGAACCTGCTGTTCCGCCCGGGCCTCAACTGGCATCAGCGTCTGGGTTATATCAATTCGTGTCTGTTCTGGTTCTTCCCCTTCGCGCGCCTCGTTTTCGTGATCGCGCCGCTGCTGTATCTGATTTTCGGCATGCGGGTTTACGTCGCGAGCCTGACAGAGGTGATGATCTACACCGTTCCGCACATGATCGCCGTCTTCTACTTATCAGACGTCCTGTTCGGGCGGGTGCGTTGGCCGTTCGTCTCCGAACTGTACGAGGTGCTGCAATCGGTGTTCACGGGCCGCGCCTTGTGGCAAGTGCTTCGCAACCCACGCAAGCCCAAGTTTGTGGTGACGCCAAAGGGACAAACCCTCGACCAGGATTTCATCTCCCCCTTCGTGCGTCCGTTTTACGTTCTGTTATTCTTGGTGGTGGTAGGGTTTATCGTCGGCCTCTGGCGTTACAACGTGGTCGATGCTAACCGAGACCTGACGATCGTTGCGTTTGCCTGGAACCTGTTCAACCTGATGATCCTGCTGGGCAGTCTGGGGGCTCTTCTGGAACAGCGGCAGCGTCGCGCCGCGCCGCGCATGCCGGCGCGTTACAAGGGCACCCTGACCCTTAAGGGACAGAGCATTCCCGGCCTGATCGTCGATCTCTCGCAGGGCGGGGCGCGTGTTTCCCTGGACGAGCCGGCGCCAGAGGACTGGATCACGGGGACCGAAGGCGTGCTCGAGGCCGTGCGCGGGGATGGCGCCCGCTTCCGACTGAACCTGGAACTGCGGGCCAAGTGGACGGTGGGCCGGTTCCAGCACCTGGGGACCGAATTCCGGCCGCGCGGCGACCACGAGGTGTTCGATGCCGTGGCCCTGGCGTTCGGTGACAGCGCGCGATGGGAGACGTTCGTGTCGCGGCGCACGCGTCCGATGATGTTCTGGCGGGCCTTGTGGGTGACCCTGAAGCTGGGACGGCTGGCGGTTGTTGAGCACGTCAAAATACTGTTCGTCAGACCGTTCGCCAGACTGGTCCGCCGCCCGCCCGCCGCCAAGAAGGCGGGCAGCCACGTGGAAACCGCCTGAAGATCGGGGGAGCGATCATGACGCACAACCTGCCGCGCTTGTCCCGGAACCGGTCCGCCGCGCCGCCGTTGCCGTGGCCCGGTGGTGGCGGCGGCGTCCGGCGGCGCGCGGGGAAGCAGTCTGATGCCGGCCACCCGCATGAACGCGGCGGGCCTGGCCTGGCCAACAAGACCGAGACACGGAATGAGCGGGACGGAACCATGAGCACCACGACACCATGGCTGGGCACGGTCGCCGCGGGGCGGCAAGAAGACGGTCTGTCCCCAGCGAGCTTTCTTTCGCATGTGATGGCGACGCCTGGCGGCGCGGGCGCCTGGTGTCGACGTCTGGGGGCGGTCGCGCGGATTGTTTGCCTGAGCATGGGCCTGATCGTGGGCATGGTGCTCGCCCTGGCGCCGGCGGAGGTCTCCGCCCAGTCGCCCGAGGTGCCGCCCCGACCGGGCGTCGGCAGTGTCGGTGTCACCCCCTTGACACCGCAGAGCCCGCCCGCACTGCCAGCCACGCCTGGCGGCGACCGCCTGTCGGTGGGCGGCCCAACGATCGGCGACGCGGACAGCCAGGACTCGCGGCGGATCGCCTCCGAGGCGGCCGACCGGGCGGCCCGGCGGACCATCATCGGTCCGCGCTACGGGCTCGACGGCTTGACCACCGACAACCGCTACTCCCTTGCCAAGTTCGCGGCGGGCGTCGGACCGATCCGCCTGAACGGGGTCGGGCCACGCCGCAACATCTCCATTCCGTTCGCCGGGCGCCTGGATCTGGAGAGTGTCGAGTTGCGCCTGAGCTTCACCAATTCCATCGCCTTGCTGCCTGAACGCTCCACATTGACCTTGCGCTGGAATGACACCGCCATCGGGCAGGTCCGGCTGGACCGCAAGGGGACCCGCAACCAGGTCCGCGTCCCCGTGCCAGTGGAGTTGATCACCGCCGGCTTCAACACCCTGACCATCGAGGTGGCGCAGCACTACACTTACGAGTGCGAGGACGTCAGCGCGCCCGAATTGTGGACCGAGATCGACAGCGCGCGCTCGGAGATCATTATCAACGGGGCGCCCAATCACGACGCCATGACGCTGGCACGCCTGGATCAGGCGTTCTCGCCCGGGATTGGCGGCATCCGCGATCTCACGGTGGTCACGCCGGAGGTCACCGTGCGTCCTGGCGCGCTCTATTGGGCGGGCCTGATCGCCCAGAGCACCGGCCTGCGGTTGCAGTACGAGCCGACCGTGATCCGGCATCAGGCGCTGGGCCGCGGCAGTCTGCCCGACAAGGACCAGGTGCTCGTGGGCACGGTCAACGATCTGCGCGGCGCGCTGCCCAACTTCCCATGGCGCTCGGTCACCGGCCCCGTGCTCGCCGTTCTGCCGGCCGGGACCGGCGGCCAGGCCATGCGCCTGGTGGTCACGGGGACCAGCGACGATCAGGTCACGCAGGCGGCCCTGGCGCTGTTGTTCATCGACTTCCCCCTGGCGGACACGTGGTGGATGCGCGTCAATGCCATCGACGGCGGCGGGGAACGCCCGGTGGGCGTGCGCAAGTTCCTGGTGCCGGGCACCACCTATACCCTGAAGGACCTTGGGGTTCCGTCGCTGATGATCGACGGCTCCGGCGGCACCGTGCGCAACGACCTCGCGCTGTTGATGCCGGCCGATCTCTGGGCCAGCGAGAACGCGCGGGTCAAGCTCTACCTGGACCTGACCTACGGCGCCGCCTTTCACCCCACATCCGTGTTCAACATTTTTCTGAACGGCGACCTGGAGCACGCCATCCACCTGGACGATCCGGACGGAGGCTCGTTCCGGGGATACGAGGTACGCATCCCGCTACGGTCCTTCGCGCCCGGGTACAACACCCTGACCTTCGAGGCTTACCTGGCGGCGGAGCAGTTGGAGCCCTGCGTCACCTTCTACAAGGAAAACCTGGTGATGACGCTGTTCAACAGCTCGTCCCTGGTGCTCCCCAGAGCCGAACACTACGCCGCCCTGCCGGACCTGGAACTGCTGTCCCGCACGGGCATGCCGCTGTTCCAGCCCGACCGGCTGCGGCCCACGGGCGTCGGCGTGTTGAACACCAGCCCCGAGGCCGTCTCGGCCGCCCTGACCCTGGTGGGCAAGCTCACCCAGGTGGCCGCGGCGCCCATGCCGGGCCTGGACGTGGTGGCGCAGACCCCCACCGACAAGCAGCACATGCTGCTGGTGGGACCGATAGCGTCGCTCAGCAGTGATTTGTTCCGCCGCGCGGGCGCCACCCTGGGTGACGTGCAGCGCATCCCCTACGAATCTCATCAATACGCCGACGAGAACCGCCAGAGGGCGCGTGAGGCGGCGGCGTCCGCGGACGACGGAGGCGGCGGCGTCGGGGGCTGGTTCGGCGGCCTGCTGGGCGACGACGAACCATCCGGGCCGCCACGCGATCCCGCCCCCGTCATGACGCCCACGACTCCGGGCCCGCGCAACTACGTCTCTCACGGCGCTGGCCTGGGCGACAGCGTGATCCTCATGGGATTCCCGTCGCCCACCCACAGCGACGGCACGGTGACCCTGGTGACGGCGCAAACCTCCGAGACGTTGCTTGCCGGTGTCGCCCGGCTTGTCGAGCCCGCCTTCTGGGACGCCCTGAAGGGAGACATGATGGTCTGGCGGGACACGCCGGCCACGGTGCAAACCAAGTCGATCAGCCCGGTGGTGCACGTGGGCGACATGAACCCCATCAGCCAGGCGTCCTATCATGTCTCCAGAAGGCCATGGGGATGGATCATCGCCGTGTTCGTCCTGGCCGTGGTCCTGGCGTTGCTGTCCACCGTGCTGATGCGCGCCCGGGCCAGACGCCGGAACGTGGAGTCAGGCCGTGACTAGGGCAGGCGGCGCGTCTGGCGGGCGGCACGGCCGCGAGGGCTCGCGACATCCCAGCCGGCGCGGACTGCTGCGCCTGGCGGCGGGCGTGGGGATCGGCGTCGCCGGCTGCACGACGGTGCGGCCGCGCCGGGCCGAGGGCCTGTCGCAGACCGGCTCGGGCTCCAGCGGCGGCGGGCCAGGCGGCGGGACGCGGCCGGCCGACTGGATGGCCGGATGGCGCCAGTTCCGGGACCGGTTCATCACCCCGGCCGGGCGCGTGGTGGACGTCGCCAACAAGAGCGTCAGCCACAGCGAGGGCCAGGGCTACGCGATGCTCTTTGCCGTGGCGGCCGGGGACCGCAAGACCTTTGACCGGGTCTGGGGATGGACCCGGGCGACCTTGCAGACCCGCCCCGACGACGCGTTGCTGTCCTGGCGCTGGGTCCCCGACACGTCCGATAACGGGGGCGACGCCGGCCGCGTGGACGACCCCAACAATGCCACCGACGGTGACCTGCTGGTGGCCTGGGCGCTGGCCCGCGCCGAGGCGGTCTGGTCCGACCCCGGGTACCGGGATTCCGCCGAGCGCCTGGCGGCGGATGTGCTTCGCCTCACGGTGCTGGAACGCGACGGCGTCCTGATGATGCTGCCGGGGGCGCACGGCTTCCGGCGCGAGGGCGCCGTGATCCTCAATCCCTCGTACTACGTGTTTCCCGCCATCGACGCGCTGGGCATGCTCACCGGCGCGGTAATCTGGCAGCGCCTGTCCTCCGATGGCGCCGACCTGATCGAGGCGGCGCGCTTCGGACGATGGAAGCTGCCGCCCGACTGGCTGCTGGTGCGCTATCAGGAAGCCGATCCGCCGGGGGAGGAGGCCGAGGCCACCAAGGATGGCGCCGAGACGATGGACGCGGACGACGGCGCCGAGGCGGGTTCGGAAGGCGACGAGGCCGACACCGAAGCCGGGGCCGAGGGCGCATCCCAGGCCCAACCCGACCCCAAGCCCGAACCCGAGGCGACCGAACCGAAGCCGCGCCTGGATCTGCCCGAGGGCTTCGAGCCGGCGTTCGGCTTCAACGCCATCCGTATCCCGCTAAACCTGGTATGGGGAGGCCGTCAGACCCGGAGCCGGCTGAAGCCCTACATCGATTTCTGGGGCCATTTCAAGGGCGCCAACTTCACGCCCAGTTGGACCGACCTCACCAAGGACACCGTGACCGTTTACGACTCGAACCCCGGGTTCCAGGCCATCTTCATGCTCACCAACGCGGCCTGGAACAACCGGGCCTTGGCCAGTGTTTCCCTGCCGGTCCTGGGCGAGGGCGCCGACTACTACGCCAGCGCGCTCTGGCTCCAGGCCGGACTGGCGCGGGAGGGATGGGCATGAGGAAGCGCGCGGTCCTCTGGCTGGGCGGCGCCGGCGTCCTGGCGCTGTCGGGGGCATCGATGGCGATCCTGCCGGAGGCCACCCCCCGGGTCTGGCCCCCAGCGGCCTGGGCGCAGGGTCAGTTGCCCGCCCCCGCCACCGCCCCGGCCGTCGATCCCGGGGCGGCATCGGACGACACCGACCGCGCCGGGGGGCTCACCCTCGATGAAAGCACCCTCGGGACCGGCGCGGCGACGGCGCCCAGGGCCGATGCCGATGCCGATGCCGATCCCCAGCCCGATCGCACGGACGACGCCGCCGCGCCGCCGGGCGCGATGCCGGACACGGTGCCGGAACTTCCCGCCCGGCCGGTGGACGAGGGCGGCGCGACCGTCGTGATCGAGGACGAGACCGGCGCCGAGGTCCTCCTGGAGGACCAGGACGGCGCGGCCCAGGTGGAAGCCATCGAGCCGGGCGCCGCCGTCGAGGCGATGCCTGGAACCAGCGTGCGGCGCGAGGCGGAGGGCGGCACCGTGTCGGTGGAACGGCTCGGCGGCGCCGATCTGGCGCCCACCCCCGAGGGGGCCACCGCGCCGGTGCGCGTCACCCAGGACCGGATGATGAACGATCCGGTGCGCCAACAGTTGCGCGATCCGACACGCTTCTATCGCGGTGTCGACACCGTGCCCTTCTGGGATCAGATTCGCGTCGGCGACCGTGCCGGCGCCCTGGAGGTTCTGGAGCGCATGCGCGCCGCCAACCCGGGGTGGTCGCCCAGTCCCAGCATGCTGGAAGCGCTGGCCGTGGACACAACGCCCTTCTGGGCGCGTATCGAGGCCGGCGACCGGGCCGGGGCCAGCGCGGTGCTGCAACAGCTGCGCCGCGACAACCCGGACTGGTATCCCACCAGCAACATGATCGAGGCCCTTACCCGGGTGGACACGCGCCCCTTCTGGGCGCGCCTGGAGGCCGGCGACCGGACCGGCGCGCGTCAGGTCCTGGAGCAGTTGCGCGCGGAAAACCCCGACTGGGTGCCCGACCGGCGCATGATGGAGGCCCTGACCACCGTGGACACGCGGCCCTTCTGGGACCGCATCCAGGCGAACGATCGGCCCGGCGCGCGCGAGGCATTGCGCGACCTGCGGCGCGAGTACCCGGACTGGACGCCGACTCCAGACATGCTGGAGGCGTTGCAGGTGGACACCCGTCCGTTCTGGGCCGAGGTGCGTGCCGGCGACCGGGAGGGCGCGCGCGCGGTGCTGGAGAGGCTCCAGGCACAGAACCCGGACTGGCAACCCACCGAGGCCGTCACCGAGGCGCTGAGCCTGATGCAGCTTTCGGCCCTGGCCGAGGCAGGTCGTCACGGTGAGATCGTCGCCCTGGCTGGCACCGACCCGGCGCTGTATTCGTGCGACCGCATCGAGGCCCTCTGGTGGCTGGCCGACGCTCACGCCGCGCTGCGCCAGGCCGAGGCGCTGTCGGCCCTCTATCGGCGCATCCTGACGCAGTGCCCGGCCCCGTCGCCCGAGGACCTGGGGATCACCCTTCAAAAGGCGTCGACACATCTGCCGACCGAGGAGTTCGCCGCCTACGTCCGCGCCATCGACGCCGCCGGCTGGCCGACGGAGGCCCGCGCCCGCTACGACCAGGCGACCCAGGGGCTGGGCTCCCGGCGCCTGCAGCAAGCCATCGACAGCGGCAACATGGCCGCGGTCGAGCGGGTCGTGGCCGACAACCCGGCCATCCAGCGCGACCCGGCGCTGACCAACCTGGTGGGCTACTTCCTGCTCAACAAACGCCGCCCGGCCGAGGCGCGCCCGTGGTTCGAGCGCTCGCTGAGCCTGCGGGAATCGTTCGACGCCCGTCAGGGGCTGGTGCTGGCCCTGGTGCGGACCAACGCGCTGGACAGTGCCGCCGAGGTGGCCAGCGCGGCGCCAGAGAAACGCGCGGCGTTGCAACGCATCGTCGGCGATGCCTATGCCGACGCCGCCACGCGGGCCGCCCGCCGGGGCCAGCGCGCCGAGGCCCGGGCCTTGACCCAGAAGGCGGCGGCCCTGGGGGTGCGGCGTCCGGGACCATCGGCCGTGGGGATCGGCTACGAGCGCCTCAACAAGGGCGACGCCCAGGGGGCGCTGGAACGCTTCGTGGCGTCCTACAAGCGCAATCCCACCCCTGCCAGCGCCACCGGCATCACCCTGGCCCTGCAACGACTGGGGCGCGTCGGCGAGGCCCGGCAGATGGCCTGCGGTTGGTCGGCCCGGTCACCCAACCTGGCGCAACTGTGCCAGGACATGCGCGCCGCCGAGGCGGCGCTGGCCTTCGAGGCGGAGGACTACAATCAGGTGCTGGCCCTGGCCGCGGAGGCCGGCCCCCAGGCCAACGCCGACCTGCGCGCCCTGGAAGCCTGGAGCCACTATAGCCTTGAGGACTACGATCGGGCGGAAGAGCTGTTCGACGCCGCGTTGCAGCGCAATCCGCAAGACCAGGACCTTCTGGAGGGTCTGGCCCTCACCCGCCTGAACGCCGGTCGCCCGGGCGAGGCCATGGATCTGGCCTGCCCACAGGCACAATCCAGCCCCACCCAGGCCGAGATCTGCGCCGACGCCGCCGCCACGCTGGCGAATGTGTTTTTCGAGGCGGAGGACTACCCCACCGTGCTGCGCCTCGCCGAACTCGCCCGCGCCAGCGGCGCCGACAACGCCAACCTGGCCCAGTTGGAGGGCTGGGCCATGCTGCGCATGGACCGCCCGGAGGAAGCGGCTCAGCGCTTCGAGGTGGCCTATCGGGCCGATCCCGACTCCGGGGCCGGCGCCGGCCTGCTGGACTCCCTGGAGAAGAGTGGCGACACCCGCCGCGCCCGCTACCTTGTCGAGGACCTGGGCGGGCCGCTTGAAGAGGCCTGGCGCATGCGGGCCTATGACACCTATGTCGATCGGGCGCAGTACCTGATGGCCCATCACGCCCTGGGCGATGAAGAGCCGATGTTGCGGGGGCTTGCCGATCCTGAAGTGATGATGGGGGCCTTCTACCGGCACCGCTCCGGCGAAGATGGCCAGGACGCCTTCAAGGGCCGCTATGGGCAACTGGAGGTGAGCGACGCCTTCACCGGGTTCAACGGCTACCCGGCCGAGTGGGGGCTACGTATCGAGGGCGTGGATATCGACATCGGCGACCCCGACGTCTGCGATCTCGTCGGCAGCCGGGGGCGTCTCACCCCGGAAAGCGTCAATGCCGTCATTGACGCGGCCCAGACGCTGCGAAACAGCGGCAACTTCGACGACGCCACGCTGGCGCGCATCGACCAGACGATTGCGACCCTGGAACAGATCCGCGATCAGGGCGGCATCGAGGGCATATTCGACGGGGTCGAGGCGACGACCTTCATCACCGAGGCGTGCAACACCGCGACAGAGCTTCTGCCCAGCGCCGTCGAGGGCGCCTGGGTGAGCAGCCCGACAACGGGCGACAGCATCTTCCACGTCTACGCCGACTTCCGTCAGGAGGCCCCCAACAGCACCATTGACGCCTCCGTCGGTTTTGGGCCGGTGGGTGGCGAGGTGGGCGCCGTGCCGCTGGGCCACCTGACGGTCACCGGGTATGGCGACGGCGTGACCCTCTCGGGCACGGCGTTCGCCGAGACCCGCGCGGACAGCCTGTTGTCGCAGTCCGGCATGGTCGATCCCTTCACGGGCAACAGTTGGGGCCGGGTCGTCGAAACCGGGATCAAGGCCGGGGCCAGTTTCGATGTCACGGAACAGTTCTCGATCTCCGCCGAGGTGCTGGGGAGCTACCTGACCGGTCACGAGGTCGCCGACAACTACCGCCTGCGCGGAACCCTGTCGGCGGCTTATGACCTCAAGCCAGATGGCTTTAAGTACCTGCGCGTGGGTCCCTCGATCATGGTCCAGAGCTACGACAGGAACCTGAGCGAGTTCACCTTTGGTCACGGCGGCTACTTCAGCCCTCAGGAAAACACCACGGCCGGTCTTTTTGTTGACTTCCTGACCGCCGAGGGCCGCACGTGGCAGATCGGCGGGCGGGCCTTCGCGGGGCTGACGTCGTCGGAGGAGGATCGCACCCCGGTGTTCCCGAACCAGGACGACGGGCAACGCTACGCCAGCAGCAGCAGTGACGGCCTCGCCACCGAACTGGAGGTACGGGGGGCCTGGCAGGTGGCGCCCCATTGGCAGCTTGGCGGCCTGATGCGCCATTCCACGGCGCCGGACTACGATGACACGGCCGTCGGCCTGACCTTGCGCTACAGCTTTGGCGAGCGCGACGCGGTGCTCGGCCGAGACCTGCCGTCGTTCGTGGACCGGGGCCGGCAGTAGCGGTCCATCGCCGTCTGTGCGCGCGATCACAGCGGTCCGTCCAGGAACCCGCTAGCCTTTGTGACACTGGGTGGGTGGAGCACGAGGGCGCTGCCGGTCGCGTCGGGGTCGGCGGCGGTGGTGGCCCCCAATGGCGAGGACCGGCCGATGATCAGTGTGATCGACGTCGCCATGGGACAGACGTGGACAGTCCACCATGGGTTCCGGGTGAACCGCAATGGCCAGCGCTTTGAGGTGCCGGAGGGCAGCGTCCTGACCGTCCGGACCCTCCCCAAGGGATGCGACGAGATTTGGGTGACCTGGAATGGGCACCGCTTTCGCATCTCTCAGCAGAGCATGAAGGATCACGCGCACGTCCTTTGGTAAGCGACGGCGCGCGTCCGGGTCGAGGCCATCCGTCCGCGTCGGGTGTGGGCACGGCGACGACGGCGAAGAGCCTCGCAGAAGGGGGGTGCCCCCGATGGGCCCGCCCTTGGCTGGGGATCACCATTGCCCCCCAATGGGTGATCTCCGGCCGGGGGCGGGCCCTGTCTTATGACCACCGTGCGTCTCCGGTCGGCCGCCCCGCCCCATCGCCACCATTGCAAAGCCGGTGGCGCGCGGTTAGAGGTGCGGACGGACCGCCCCTTGACTCCGACGACAGCCCCCTCCCCCGCCTGACGGGGATCTCGGGACACGGTGGCAAGGCCGAACGGTCGCCCGTGGTTTCGTCGTCCGGAGACGCCCCTCTTGTCCCTGCCGCCCGCCGACCCCGCCGAGTCCGCCGACCCCCCGCGTGTCCCACGCCTGAACGGACCGCCGCTCCGCCTTCTGATCGTCGAGGGCAACACCGCCGAGGCCCGCCGCGCGCTCGAGGCCGTCGGCGGCACCGTGGCTTGCGTCCTGTATCAGCGTGTGCTGCTGGCCCTGGCCCCGACCGGGTCCACCTGCGCCACCGTCTTCCCGGGCGACCCCGACGGCGACAGCCTGCCGGCCGGCCTGGACTGGGATCAGATCGATGGCGTGGCCTGCACCGGCTCGGCGCTCAGCGTCTACTGGGACCGGCCCGAGGTGCGCCGCCAGATCGCCCTGCATGCCCGCGTCTTCGACAGCGGCCGCCCCTACTTCGGGAGCTGCTGGGCATTGCAGGTGGCCTCGGTGGTGGCCGGGGGCACCGTGGCCGCCAACCCGCGCGGACGCGAGGTGGGCCTGGCCCGCAAGGTGGCGCTGACCGACGCCGGACGCACGCATCCGCTGCACCGGAGCCGCCCGCCGGCCTTCGACGCGGTGGCCATCCATGGGGACGAGGTGACGCGGCCCCCCCCGGGCATGACCTGCCTCTCGGGCAATGCCATGAGCCCGGTGCAGGCGGCCGAGATTCGCCACGGCAACGGGGTGTTCTGGGGCGTGCAGTATCATCCCGAGTTCGACCTTCGGGAGATCGGCCGGCTGTGCCGGCGCTACCAGACTCAGCTGGTGTCCGATGGCCTGGCGGCCGATGCCGACGCCGTGACGGCGCAGGCGCTGGCGCTGGAAACGCTGGGCGCCGCCCCGCGTCGCCGGGACCTGGCGTGGCGCCTTGGGGTTGATCAGGACGTGCTTGACGATGCCCGCCGCTTGACCGAGATCCGGAACTGGATCGACCATCAGGTCCTGCCGCGCCGCCTGGGCCGTCCAGCCTGAGCCCGGCCGGTCACCGCCACCGGGTCGTGCTGACCACCGTGATGGGCTTGGCCATGGCCCTTCTTACCCCGTCCCGCATGCGCGGACGCGAGTCGGTTCCCATCGAGGGCATGACGCCGTTGCAGGTGATACCGCGCACCACGGCCGTGGCCTGCGCCATGCTGCCCACCAAGAACGAGGACGGGCAATTGAGCTTTGATTTCGACGCGCCACCGGCCGCCGTCAACGAAGCGGACGGCGCCGTCTCATCGGTTGAACAGGCGGCCTAGACGGATGGTCACGCGGTCCCCTGCCCCACGCCACCGCCAGTCACCGGGCCCGGCCACCCGGGCGGAGACCCACGCCCGCCTGGCCTCGCACGCGCCGCGCACCTGGCAGCGCATGCTGTCGGGGCGACGCCTGAACCTGCTCGAACCGTCGCCGCTGGACATCGAGATCGCCGACATCGCCCTGGGGCTGGCCCGCAACACCCGCTGGAATGGCCAGACCGTGGGCGATCACGCCTGGTCGGTGGCCCAGCATTCGGTGGTGGTGGTGGAGATCGTCCGGGCACTTCTGGCGCCGCGCCGCGACACCGAGCTGGAACTGGCGGCGCTTCTGCACGACGCGTCGGAATACGTCACCCACGACCTGATCACGCCCCTGAAGGCCGTTGTGGGCGATGTGTTCAAGGAGGTCGAGGACCGCCTGATGGTGGCCGTCCACATCCGCTTCGGCCTGCCGCCGCGCCTGGACGTGGAGCGCAAGGCCCTGGTGAAGCGCGCCGACCTGATCACCGGGGCCACCGAGGCGGTGCAACTGGCCGGCTTCGATACGCGAGAGGTGCGCACCGTCCTGGGCATCAAGGAGCGTCCCTGGCCGGGCCTGACGCTGACCCCCATGCCGTCGCGCGCCGCCCATGATGTGTTCCTGGAGACGTTCGAGGCGATCGCCGCCCGCCTGGCGCTGGAACGGCGATAGGCGGCGGGCCCTTTGGCGTCACGTCGCGACCATGCGCCGTGCCCCTGTTGTCAACAGGCCCTGGCATGGGTCGAAGACAGTCGAGACGGAACCGGCCAAGACCCTCTCGCAGGATCGCCGAAACCTTTTGTGGCCCCGAAACCACCCCGAAAGATTTCACAACAATTACGTACACTCGACCGGCAGTGTTCGCCTTTTGCATTCAGTTCAATATCGAAACGCACTCCAATTGGATTTTATGCAAAAGCACAGTAACAATGAGAAAATATTGGTTCTTTGTCTTCGAAATTTTATCGCAATAAAAATCGCTTGCGTCATATCCTTACTGACTGATATTGTGCACGTGTCGGGTCGGGACATCAGAAGTATCTTGATTCCCTTAAGTAACACTAAACCCTGGCCTTGAGACACAAGGCTCTTCACATTTTCGGGACTCCACCGTATAAATTGCCGGCGTCAACAAAAGCATGACATGAGCGCATGCGACTCATCCGTTCAAGCGCTCGAAGAGACCCGAACCATCATCTGACGGGAGGCACCCCCCCCGACTGCCCCCCAGCCTCTCCGTCGGAGGGAGACCCCCCGGACCCGGTCCGGGGGGTTTTCTCTTTGGTTTCCTGGCGCCGCCGCGGTATCGGAGTCGGCCCTATCGGCGCCGTCGACGGGCGGACACCCTCCGATGGGCGCCTCATGGCCCTCGCGCCCATCTTACACGGTCCTGACTAGAGATCTCCGGGAACCGCCTGAAGCAACTGATATCATGGATGCGCCAGGCGTCGCGCGGGCTCGCGAGGGCGATCCGTGTCGACACGTATCTTGCATCGGTGGTCTGTTCGGAGCGAAACTTGGTGGTTTTCAAGAGCAACCATTTCCGTGTCGAAAAGGCATCTCCTCATGCTGACCTGAACCCCGGCGCATCGACGGCGGGGTTCCTTTTTGTGGCTGGCTCCGTTTGTGGCTGGTTGAGGGAGGCCCGCCGGCCCCCGGCGCGGGTGGCGCCATCAGGCCAGCCCGGGCTCTGGCCGCCAAGGCCCACGGGCTGGCCGGGCCAGCAGGAACCCCTGGACAAAGTCCACGGCGTGGGCCTGCAGCCAACCCAGGTCCTCCGCCTCCTCGACGCCCTCGGCGACGACCGCGATGTTGAGATCGTGGGCCATTTGCACCAGACGCTCGATGATGACGGCCTTGACCGGCTCCGCATGCACACCGCTGACCAGCGAACGGTCCAGCTTCACGAAGTCCGGCCTCAGGCTGGGCAACAGGCCCAGGCTCGCGTAGCCGCCCCCCAGATCATCCAGCGCCACGCGGAACCCGGCCCGGCGATAGAAGGCCAATACGCCCGCCAGATGCTCGGGGTCATGAATGTCCTCGGTCTCGATGACCTCGAACACCACCTGTCCCCGATCGAGCCCCGCCTCGTCGACGGCGGCCAGGGTGGTGCGCAGACAGTTCACGGGATCGTAGATCGACGACGGCGTGAAGTTGATGAAGACACAGGTGTCGATCCCTTGGGCCGCGGCATTGGCCACGGCGGTGGTGCGCGCCAGCTTGTCCAGTTGAAAGATCAGATCGGCGCGCCGGGCGATGTCGAACATCCGTGTCGGCGCGATCAGCGCCCCGTCTTCGTCCACGCCGCGCAGCAAGCATTCGTGGGCAAAGACCCGATCCGGCTCGTCTACATAAAAGATCGGCTGGAACATCGTGGTCACGCGCTCGGCGCGCATCACGTCCAGCAGCCAGCGGCTCTGTTGCCGTGTGAGGTATGTTTCGAGCTGGTCCACCCGCCCCATGGCCGTCACCTGGGGCTCGGCGTCCCCCGGCATGAACAGGATCCGGCTGTCGCGGGCCTCGGCGGCCGTCAGGGCCGTGGCCATGCGCTCGGCGAAGCGGCCGTGGCCGTTTTCCGGTACCGTCACGACCAGGCACCCATCCGCCTGACGATCATCGCAAGCCATCGCGTCGCGGGCCAGCGCCACCCGTATCTTGTCGGCGGTGTGACCCAGCGGTGGCCAGATGAACAGGCGCCCGCCTGCCTCGGGCACGTCGGGCATGCGCTCGCAACGGGGGCACAGGGATCGGCTCATGAGCTCGTCCTTGACTGGGTTGAGAACCAATACAGAAACAACAATGGACCTGTGAACCGCCGCCGGTCCAAGCGATCGAGGCACGCCCTCGATCAAGGCTTCCTGCTTATCCCGAGACCGTGTCACCCCGCGCCACCCCTAATCGGCCCCGCGCCTTCTGGACCACACTTCGGCGTTGATACACGGTTTCGTTACCGTTTTTCCAGGGCGCATCCCGTGACGGGCCGTCCACCGTCGGCTATGATGGCGCTCCCAAGTCGCGCGTCCGCGCCCTGTCCTCGCCTTGCCCTCGCCTTTTAGCCGGAGCCGCCGACCGTGCCCCTGGACTCCACTCCCGACGCCACGCTCATCCACGTGGATGGGCTGACCCAGGACTACCCCGGTCATCGCGCCCTGGACCGGGTCGGCTTCAGCGTGCCAGCGGGATCGATCACCGCGCTGGTGGGCCCCAATGGCGCCGGCAAGACCACCCTGATGCGGTGCCTGGCGGCCCTGGACCCTCCCTTCGCCGGACGCATCCGCGTCGACGGACTGGACGTGTCCGACTCGCCCCGCGCCGTGCATCGCATCACCGGCTTCCTTCAGGACATCTTCGGGCTGTATGACGGCCTGTCGGTGCGACAGGGCCTGTGGCATGCGGCCGCCGCCCGCGCCGTCCCCACCCGGGAGATCCCCGGTCGCATCGCCTGGGCGGCCGAAGCGGTGGGCCTGGCCGATCGCCTGACGCAAAAGGCCGGCACCCTGTCGCGTGGCCTGCGCCAGCGTCTGGCCATCGCCCAGGCCATGGTTCACCAACCCCGGGTCCTGTTGCTGGATGAACCGGCGTCCGGATTGGACCCGGAGAGCCGCGCCGACCTGGCCGCCCTGTTCCGACGGCTGCGCCACGATCTCGGCGTGACGCTGGTGGTGTCCTCGCACATCCTGGCGGAGTTGGAAGACTACTCCACGCATCTGCTCATCTTGCGCGAAGGCCGCGTGATCCGCCACCAGCCCATCGACTCGTCAAGCAGCGGCGCGCCGACAACCGACACGGCGGCCCGGGTGGTGGTGCGGCTGGCCACGCCGGGCCCCGACCTGACGACGCTGCTCGGCACTCTCCCCGACGTCCACCACGTAAGCCACGATAGCCTGGACGATCCCACGATTCGCCTGAAACTGGCCGGCGGTCATGACCCGGCCCGCCGCGCCGCGCTGCTGCGCGTCCTCATGGAGCACGGCCTGGACGTGTACGCCTTCGACCTCGACCGCCGCAACCTTCAGGACGTTTACCTCGATCATGTGCGCGCGGAAACCGCCGCCCCGCCCGACCTCGGAAAGGTCCGTCCATGACGACACTGGCCGATACTGTTAATCCCTTGTCCAATCCGGAGTTTCGTCGCTACCTGTGGACGGAGTTCTCGACTCATCGGCTGATTGCCATGCCGCTTCTGCTGGGGCTCGCGTTCCTGGGCGCGAACGCGGCGGCGGGGCCAGACGGCGTGGATCAGGCGGCGAAGGCGGCGATGTTCGTGCTTGCGGTGATCTGGGGCGGGCGGCAGGCGGCCGGCGCGGTGACAGACGAGGTTGTCGGCGGCACCTGGGATTCGCAGCGCATGAACGCCGTCGGCCCCTGGAGCCTGACGTGGGGCAAGCTGTTGGGGGCCACGGCCTACACCTGGTATGGCGTGGCGATCTGCCTGCTGGTCATGTTGGGCGTGGGCATCACCGGCCTGGACGACCTTCCCTCCCTTATCTTGACCGCGGTGATCGCCCAAGGCAGCGCCCTTTTCGTCGGCATGGTGCTGCAACGCGGCCAGCGCCCCTCGGCGTTGCTGGGCACGGTCACCCTGGGCCAGGTCAGCGCCATCGGCGTGGCCGCGATCCTGGCCAGCCGGGACTACGCCTGGTCCCTCGGCTCGGTGCACTGGTGGTTGTGGAGCCTGCCCGGAGACACCTTCCTGCTGGCCTCCCAGGGGGCGGCGGTCGTGTGGGTGCTGGCCGGCGTCCATGCCCTGATGCGCGACGAATTGCGCTACAGGCCCCAGCCCTGGACCTGGCTCGCCTTCCTGGTCTTCGTGGCCGTCTACGCGGCCGGCTTCGCCGAGTCCGGTGTGCCCTTCGTCGGGACCGACATGGGGGCGGCCAAGGAGGTCACGCGGCTCACGGCCGCGTTCGTCACCGTCACTGGGCTGACCTTGTGGGCCGCGGTGATGTCCTTGAACGACAGCGTGACCCTGCGCCGCTGGCTGGCCGCGCCGACGCCGGAGCGCGATCGGCCGATCTCCCTGCTCCTGGAGGCACCGGCCTGGGTCACCGGCCTGGCAATGAGCGTCTTGCTGGCCATGGGCCTGACCGGGGCATTGACGGCGGTGTCCGCGCCACCGTGGGCCTCGACGCTGACATGGAGCATGGTGCTGTTCCTGATCCGCGACATCGGGGTGGTCCTGACGGTCAACCTCGACAGCGACCGGCGGCGCGGCACCCTGGGCGCGATCATCTACCTCGTCGCCCTGTATGTCTTGCTGCCGCTTGTGCTCCAAGAGGCGATCCCGACCATCGCCATGGCCCTGCGCCCCACGGCGGAGGCGACCATCACCGGTTCCCTGATCCCGGCCCTGGGCCAGGCGGTCGGCGCCTGGGCGCTGGTGGCCTGGCGCTGGCGGCGGGCGGGTCAGGGCCTGTCGGCGATGGCCACGTCATAGGGCACACGCGCGACTCCGGTCAGCCGCCCGCCGGGCGTGGCGTTCACCAGCCGTCGCCCGTGGTCGGCGTAGACCCGGGCCGCCCGGCGGAAGGCCACCAGCATCCGGTCGGTCTTGGGCAAGTGCCAGCGCCGGCCGGGGCCGAAATAGCCGGGATCGAAGTGATTGGGATCGGCGGCGGTCGAGGTCACCACATGCCGCGCCACCCGCGCCGAGGGGGGCAGCCGGTAGTCCAGGTCGATGCCCAGCAGGACCACGGGATCGCAGCCCATGACGAAGGCCAGTTGCAGGGCCAGGTAGGCAACGCTCTGCCCGGCGTGCAAACGCCCGTCGGTGGCATCGGTGGTGAAGCCGGGCTCGCGCGGCGGCCGCAGGGGATCGTAGTAGGACCAGGTCACCGGCAGGTGCAGGCGTCCGCGTCCCGGCGGGATCACGTCGGCGTGATCCTTGGGCAGCACCAGCAGCGTGACCGGATCCAGCGTCGCCAGATGCTCGGCTTCCTCCTCGGCGACCAGGCGGTCTTCGACCAGATGCACCGTGGGGATCAGGCGCCCCCGGTCGCGCAGCCGCCAGGCGCCATTGAAGGCAAAGGTGACCTCGCCGGCCAGAGGCCCCAGGTCCATGGCCGCCAGAGATAGCCCGTTGCCGACAATGAAGGCCCGGCGGCCGGCGCAATGGCCGGCCACGTCCGCCAGCCGCTTGGGACGGCCACGCGTCAGGTCAAGCCGCGTTGTCACCCGACGGCACCGGTCCCGTTCCTTGGGCTTTCGGCTTGGGCTTGGGCAGGTCCAGCTTGATGTGCAACTCCTTGAGCTGCCGCTCGCTCACCCCGCTGGGGGCCTGCATCAACAGGTCCTGCGCCTGCCCATTCATGGGGAAGGCGATGACCTCGCGGATGTTGGGCTCGTCGGCCAGCAGCATGACAATGCGGTCGATGCCCGGGGCCGCGCCGCCGTGCGGCGGGGCGCCGAAGCGGAAGGCATTCAGCATGCCGCCGAAGTGTGCCTCCACGTGCTCGGGCGAATACCCGGCGATGCCGAACGCCTTGAACATAATGTCCGGGCGGTGGTTCCGGATGGCGCCCGAGGACAACTCCACGCCATTGCAGACGATATCGTACTGGAACGCCTTGATGTCCAGCGGGTCCATGGTTTCCAGCGCCTCCAGGCCGCCCTGGGGCATGGAGAACGGGTTGTGGCTGAACTCGACTTGGCCGGTGTCCTCATTCAGCTCGAACATGGGGAAGTCCACGGTCCAGCAGAACTTGAACACGCCGGTCTCCAGCACGCCCAGTTCGTCGCACATCTTGGTGCGCACGAGGCCGGCGAACTTGGCGGCCGGCAACGGCTTGTCACAGGCGAAGAACACGGCATCGCCGGCCTTCAAGTCCATCTGGGCGCGCAGGGCCTCGACCCGGTCGGCCTCCAGGTTCTTGGCGATGGGTCCCTTGGGACCCTCGGCGCCGAAGATGATGTAGCCCAGGCCGCCGGCGCCCATCTCGCGCGCCCAGTCGTTCAGTTTGTCGTACCAGCCGCGCGGGCGTTCCGCCGCGCCCGGGGCCGGGACGGCCCGCACCACCGCGCCCTTGCCATCGATCAGCTTGGCGAACAGGCCAAAGCCGCCCCCCCGGAAATGCTCGGTGACATCCTGGATGATCAGCGGGTTACGCAGGTCCGGCTTGTCGGAGCCATACTTCAGCATGGCCTCGTCAAAGGGGATGCGCGGGAACGGTGGCCTGGTCACCGCGCGGCCGCCGGCGAACGCCTCGAACACCCCGGCCAGCACCGGCTCGATGGCGTTGAACACATCATCCTGGGTGACGAAGCTCATTTCGAAGTCGAGCTGATAGAACTCGCCGGGGGAGCGGTCGGCGCGGCTGTCCTCGTCGCGGAAGCAGGGGGCGATCTGGAAATACCGGTCGAACCCCGAGACCATCAGCAACTGCTTGAACTGCTGCGGCGCCTGCGGCAGGGCGTAGAACTGGCCCGGATGCAGCCGGGAGGGCACCAGGAAGTCGCGCGCCCCCTCGGGGCTGGACGCGGTGAGGATGGGCGTCTGGTACTCCAGGAAGCCTTGCTCGATCATGCGGCGGCGAATGGCGCTGATCACCTCCGACCGGAGCACGATGTTGCGGTGCACCTGCTCGCGGCGCAGATCCAGGAAGCGGTAGGTCAGGCGCAGGTCCTCGGGGAAGTCCTGCTCGCCGGCCACCTGCATGGGCAGCACGTCGGCGGTGGACTGCACCTCGACCGCGTCCACGCCGATCTCG
>JANQGN010000179.1 GCA_028277295.1 Rhodospira sp. | reverse complement strand
CATGCGAAGAACAATTGGCGACTCCGCGATTTTCGGGTATGCCTTCCGCGTTAGGTTCCAATTGTGTAAGGCTCTCCCTACGCTATGCAGTCTCGGTCCACGGCCACCGTTAAGTGGTTTAATGCTACCAAGGGTTTCGGATTCGTTGCCCTTTCGGATGGTACTCCCGATGCGTTCCTCCACATTTCCGTGCTGCAGCGTGCGGGATATAGGGACGTTCCCGAGGGCGCGACCCTCATTTGCGACCTGTCGATGGGACAGAAGGGACCGCAGGTGTCCTTCATTCACGAAATCGACGCGTCCTCTGTGGAGGTCGGTCGTGACGGCGGCGGTTACGATGGCGGCGGCCAGGACGGCGAGACCATTGATGGCGTGGTCAAGTTCTTCAGCGTCGACAAGGGGTTCGGCTTTGTGACCCCGGATGGCGGCGGGAAGGACGTGTATGTGGGAAGCCGCGCGCTGGAAAGCTCCGGGCTATCGGTGCTGGACCCAGGGCAGCGGGTCAGGATGCTCTGTCGCATGGGCAAAAAAGGGCCCATGGCCGGTAAGGTTGAGTTGATCTGACCCTCGTGCCGCTGCCCAAGGCGCGGGTCGGCCTCCGGGTCGTCGATCTGGTGCCGGCGCAAGGATCCGCCCTCCGGACGACGCCGGAGGACGGATCGGCCGGGCAGAACATCGCCCGTCAGAGCCACCGAATGGGCGAGCGAGTGTCGCTGGCTTGGGCGATCGCCACGCCTGGGCGGTGGGGTCGTCTCAGCATCCCCAGGGTATCCGATCACCGACCCGCCGGTTCGTCCAGATCATGACGGTGTCCGCCCTCTCTCGCGCGGACAAGCGCCGCCATGCGCCAGGGCAGGACGCGTCGCGGGTCATGGCGGACGAACGACGGCCCCTGGCACCGGTGTGCGCCATCCTGCCGATGCGCGGCCAAAGTCAGCGCGTGCCCGGCAAGAACCGGCGCTCCCTTGGGGATCGCCCGCTGTTCCACCACATCCTTGGTTGTTTGCACAGCGTGCCGGACATCGCCTGGGTGGTGGTCAACAGCGACGACCCAACCCTATTGGAAGAGGCCCGGGCCGCCTTTCCCGGCATTTGTCCGCAACGGCGGCCGGCCGCGCTGTCGGCGCCGGAGACGTCGATGAACGCGGTCCTGATGGACGCCGTGGCGCGCCTGCCGGATGCCGTGGGCCTGATCCTCCAGACCCATGCCACCAACCCGTTCCTGTCGGCGACCACCGTGATGGCCGCCATCACCGCCTTGCGGGCCGCCTGGCCGGCGCACGACAGCCTGGTGGCGGTCAGCCGGCGCCACGTGCGTTTGTGGGATCATCGAGGCCAACCGCTGAACCATGATCCTGGCCGTCTGCTGCCGACCCAGGACCTGGCCCCGGTGTTCGAGGAAAACTCCTGCCTTTACCTGTTCACCACCGAAACCCTGCGGACCCACGCCAACCGCATTGGCGTCCGTCCGTTGATGTGGGCGACTCCCCCCTTGGAATCGCTGGACATTGACGACGAAGCCGACTTTGCCCTGGCCGAGGCGTGGCATGCCCACCGCCGGACGCGAAGTGGTGGACCGGCGGCGGGGGGATGACCCTGGCCCCCACCGGCCCCATGTGCCAGCGTGTTCGCGTCTGGTTTGGTTCTCTCAACTCACCCGGTTCCGCCCCATGACCCTGACACCGCTTCCCGCCTGTGGCCTGCCTCATCTGGTCAGTTGGGTGTTCGACCTGGACAACACCCTGTATCCGGCCTCGACCCAGGTGTTCGCCCAGATCGATCGGCGCATGAAGCGCTTTATCGCCGGGTTTCTGGAAGTGCCGGAAGACGAGGCGTTCGTTGTTCAGAAGCGCTACTTCCATCGGTACGGGACCTCCATGCGCGGCCTGATGATCGAGCACGGCATGAACCCGCACGCCTTCATGGACTACGTGCACGATATCGATTATGCCGTCATCCCGTCCGCGCCTCGGCTGGAGCGGGCGTTGGCGGGCCTGGCAGGCCGTAAGGTGGTCTTCACCAATGGGTCCCTGGGTCACGCCGAGGCAGTTCTGGAGCGGGTGGGCATCGCACACCATTTCGACGCCATTTTTGACATCGAGGCCGGGGCCTATGTTCCCAAGCCCGCGCCGGAAATCTATCGGACCATGCTGGAACGGTTCGGCCTGCGGGCGGAGGCGTCGGCCATGTTCGAGGATTGCCTCAAGAACCTCAAACCGGCGGCCGATCTAGGCATGACCACGGTGTTCGTGCGAGACACACAGCACTGGGCGTACGATGCCAGCGCCGACACAAGCCATTGCCACCATATCACCGAGGACCTGGCGCGGTGGCTGGAGGACCTGGTCGCGGCCAGGGGCGCTCCCCAGCCAGCCCGGGGCACCGGTTGACTTGGTCCTTCGGCCGCGTATGGTCGGCCCACGCCAGGGTGACCGCGCCATGGCGCTCATCCTTAAGGCTTTTGACAGGAAAGACCCCGCATGACCCCCGAATCCCTTGAACCGATCATCGAAGAGGCCTGGGAGACCCGTGATACCTTGAGCCCCGCGACCACCGGCCCGGCGCGCGAGGCGGTGACCACGGTCCTGGATGGCCTGGACAGCGGGGTCTTCCGGGTGGCCGAGAAGATCGACGGCGCGTGGCGGGTCAATCAGTGGCTGAAGAAGGCCGTGTTGCTGAGCTTCCGCCTCAACGACATGGCGGCCGTTGGCGGCGGCGTCGGGCATGCTCCCTGGTGGGACAAGGTGCCGTCAAAGTTCGCCGGATGGGACGATGCCCGCTTCCGCGCCGCCGGCTTCCGGGCCGTGCCACCCTGCGCGGTGCGCCGCTCCGCGTACATCGCCCCCGGGGTCGTCCTGATGCCGTCGTTCGTCAACGTGGGTGCCTACGTGGATAGCGGCACCATGGTTGACACCTGGGCTACCGTTGGCTCCTGCGCCCAGGTTGGCAAGAACGTGCACATTTCTGGCGGTGTGGGCCTGGGAGGCGTGCTGGAGCCGCTGCAGGCGGGTCCGGTGATCATCGAGGACAACTGCTTCATTGGCGCTCGCTCCGAAGTGGCCGAGGGCGTCCTTGTCGAGGAAGGCGCGGTGCTGTCCATGGGGGTGTTCATCGGCGCGTCCACCAAGGTCGTCGACCGGGCCACGGGAGAGGTGTTCATGGGGCGCGTGCCCGCCTACGCCGTGGTGGTGCCCGGCACATTGCCCGGCAAACCCTTGCCCGATGGCTCGCCCGGCCCTGGGCTGGCTTGCGCGGTGATCGTCAAGCGCGTGGACGAACGCACGCGTGCCAAGGTTTCGATCAACGATCTGCTGCGTGACTGAGCCAACCGCCCACGACCGCCCCCCGCCACGGCTGGACTGGACGCCGGCGGCGCTGGCCGATCCGCTGCCCCTGGCGCAAGCGCTCATTCAGCGTGTCAGCGTAACACCCGCGGACGATGGCGCTCTCGACGTGCTGCAGGCCGCGCTGGAGGCCCTGGGGTTCCGCTGCCGGCGTATGCCGTTCTCGGCACCCGGAACGGATCCGGTCGACAATCTTTACGCCCGGCTGAACCTGGATCAGACGGGGGCGGGCCCAAACCTCTGTTTCGCGGGCCATACCGACGTGGTGCCGGCGGGCCCTGGCTGGGCGTGTGATCCCTTCGCCGCGCAGGTCGTGGACGGGGTTCTCTACGGTCGAGGCGCCGCCGACATGAAGGGGGCGATCGCCGCCTTCGTGGCCGCTGTGGCCCGGTATCGGGTGGGCCTGGGGGGCCAGGCCGTATCGGCGGGGCGCGGCAGCCTCAGCCTGCTGATCACCGGCGACGAGGAAGGCCCCGCCGTCAATGGCACCAAGCGCATGGTGGAGACCCTGGCCGCCGAGGGCGAACGCATTGATCACTGCATTGTCGGCGAGCCCTCCAACCCAGAGGCCATGGGCGATATGATCAAGGTGGGCCGGCGCGGCAGCCTGAACGCCACGCTGACGGTCGCCGGCCGCCAGGGCCATGCGGCATATCCTCATCTTGCGGACAATCCCATTCCGCGCCTGATGGCCATGCTGGGGGCCCTGACCGCGGAACCGCTTGACGCCGGCAGCGCTCAGTTCGATCCCTCCACCCTGGCCCTCACCAGTGTTGACGTGGGCAACCCTGCCGCCAACGTCATTCCCGGCCAGGCAACGGCGCGGTTTAACATCCGCTTTAACGACCGCCACGACAGCGCCAGCCTGATCGCGCACATCCGCGCCACCTGCGCGGCGGTTCAGGCGGACCTGCCGGGGTCGTTCGACGTCGACGTTCAGGTGTCAGGCGAGAGCTTTCTGACGCCACCGGGCGTACTCTTGGACCTCGTGGCCAACGCCGCCGAGGCCATCACCGGGCGTCGGCCCGAGCTATCGACCTCTGGCGGCACGTCCGACGCCCGCTTCATCAAAAACATGGCCCCCGTGGTCGAGTTCGGCTTGGTGAATCGGACCATTCATCAGGTCGACGAATGTACGCCCTGCGCGGATTTGGTTTCCTTAACAGAGATTTACCACCGCGTTCTAACAAATTACCTCAAGGATTGACGGGACCATGCCGTTCTTGAGCTCCGCAGACATCGCCGGCGCCTTGCATGGGCTATCCCGCGTTCTGCGCTTCGATAAGGAAGGGTTTGAGTACTTCGATGCATCCGCCCGGGGGCTGCTCAAGTCCTTCTGGTTGGCGGTGGTGGTGCTGCCTTTGTACCTGATCGGCGTGGGGCTCGACCTTTCTGTTATTTCGGATACACAGATGGTATTGGACCCGGTCCGCTACGTGATCGTAAAGGTCATTGCCTATGTGATTGGTTGGGTTGCCTTCCCGTTGGCGATCCTGACGTTGAGCGAGACGCTCGGTTTCGGTAGTCGGGTGTTCCACTTTCTGGTGCCGTTCAATTGGCTCTATTTTATGGTGTGGAACGTCCTCTTCCCCCTTAAGGTCGTGGCACACCTGGGCGTCCTGCCCACCGACTTCGCGCTCTTCCTGACCCTGATAACCATCGTGGTGGCCTTGATCTATTTCGCGTTTTTGGCCCGTGAGGGCTTACAGGTGTCCTGGTGGTCGGCCGTTGGGGTCTTGGTCCTGAGCTTAACCATCGATATTTTTATTGAGACCCTACAACCCTTGGTCTGATCCACGTGGCGCGAGCGCCGGTGTGGTCAGCGCTCTCCGCGACTCGGCAGCACGGCGCGATAGGCATGCCAGGACGCGTATCCCGCCAGCGGAACGGTGAAGGCCAGGCCCAGGAAAGCCGGAATCATCCCCGACAGAGTGATGAACCCCAGGGTCGCGCCCCAACCCACCAGAACCCTTGGCTGCCGCAGGACCGCCCGCGCGCTGACCGCCATGGCGTGATAGGGCAGGGTGTCGGGCTCGTCCACCAGCATGGGGATGGACAGGAAGGCCACGGCGAAGGCGGCCGTCGCCATCACGGCGCCAACCAGTGTGCCCGTGGTCAGGAACAGAGCCGCTTGCGGGCTGCTGAGCAGATTGATGGAAAAACTCGTTAACGCTGGCGGGGAGCCGCCATAGAAGCCGGCGAAAATCAGCAGTGCCAGCAGCATCCAACTCAGCATGATCAGGGTCAGCGCCACACCAACGATGGCAAGGCCGGGGATGCTGGCCCGGCTACGGGCGATGGCCTCCGCCAGCCCGATCTGTTCGCCGTTCTCGTGGGCGCGGCTGATGACATGCAACGGAACGGCGAACATGGCCCCCACCAGCATGAAACCGCTGGCCAGTGGCAACACCACCGACCCCACGCCGCTGAACAGGATGAAGGTCACCACGCCCCAGGACAATGCGACGAACACCGCGCCATAGAGCAGACTGCAGGCTGGAGCGCGGCTGAAGTCGTCCAGGGCCTTGTGAATCCAGTCGCCAGACTCGTCCACGGTCACGGCGCTGAGCGGCGGGCACGGTCCGGTTGGCAGGTTGGCTGAGTCGGCTGATGTGGCGAACATGATCACGTCCCCTCCATCCCTGGCGTGCACGGCCCCGCGCTGGCCTCTGCCCAAAGCCGCGCCCGATCTTTTTGATTTAGAAACGATACAGGACTTTGCAGCGGGACGATAGTTTGGATGCCGGGCCGGTCGTTTTTCCGAGCACCGGGACGCCCGATGGACGATCCGTTTAGAATTCGTCCGGAAAATCTCGAGAATCGCAAGTCATTGTATGCCTATTCCCTGAAAAAACACCTTACGTCGTGTTCGTCAAGACTTTCCGGACAGACACTGAGAGCATGGTGAGTGATTTCTGAATCGCCCAACATGCTATAAAGATTTGTTTTTCAAGCAAACCGTCCCCAAAAGGCCTTCCAGGGCGATCCGTGCCGGATCACTCGGGATCTGCTCTAAATCAATTCGTTAGGGCGGATTCACGCCTCTCATTGAGCCCACCAGGTGGGTCAAATGAGAGCCCGTCCGGAAAGTCTCGGGAGCCTCAATATATAGTGTTATTGCGCCCGAACAGCATACCTTATGTGGCGCTATGCACGGCTTTCCGGACAGACACTGAGAGGCGATCCGCCCTAGAAGTCGAGATCGGCGTAGTGCGCCGCCGGCCGTAATCCAGGCTCGGCGTCGCCCAGCAGGCCGCGGAAACACGGACGGCATTTGAGCAGCATGTACCATTCCCTGGCCGCCGGGTGGTCGTCCCAGGGCACGTCTCCCGCATAATCGACCAACGACACGTGGGCGCCGGCCATCAGATCGGCGAGGGTGGGCCGTGGCCCAACCAGCCATCGGTTGCGCTCGGTGAGCCAGGCAATATAGCGAAGATGAATGTGGATGTTGGCTCGACCGGCCCGGATCGCCCGGGAGTCTGGCGCGCGGTTGCCGGTAACCCGCGTGACCAGTTTCTCGCCGGCCAGCGGGTCGGTGACCTCGCGGCGGAACTTGTCACCGAACCACGCCACCAGGCGACGTACCTCCGCCCGGATCACCGGATCGGCGCCCAGGAGCGGCGGGTCGGGGTACAGTTCGTCGAGGTATTCGGCTACCGCGACCGCCTCGGCCACGGTCGTCCCGTCGGTCTCGACCAGGACCGGCACTTCGCCAGAGGGATTAAGGGCCAGGAACGTTTCGTCCCGGATCCAGGGGCGGACGACCCGCTCCTCGGCCTCTAGTCCTTTCTCGCCAAGCACGAGGCGGGCCAGGCGGGCGCCAGGGTGGAGCCAATGATGATACAGCGTGCGCATGGCGGCGGAGTGTACGGAGGGAGCCGGCGGGATGCCAGGGAGAGATCAAGGCCGAAACGCGAAACCCGGATCCGGCCGCGTCGCCTTACGACAGCTTGACCGGCGCGGCGCTGGAAGCCGGCGTGGCGCCTGAACACCGCCGGTCAATCCGATTGGTTGATGAACCAGGTCTCCGAGCGCGAACAGCCCACTCAACATTTCCTTGATCGGTACAAATCGCCGAGTCATCCATGGCGCGCGGAGGTCGTGTTCTCGAAGTTACCACACATAACCGGTTGTTCATCGCATGGCTGTCAGGTACTGTCCGGCGTAATCTAGAGGTCCAATCGAGTAGCACTATTTTGTGACACCATCGCAAGGATGATTGTTGCACCATCGCAAGGGTGACGCCCATAGCGAGCTTCTTCTCGCTTTAGTCGCCAATTTTGTGCGGGAACACTCTGTCATGATTACCTTGACCCTCGCGCGGCGCATCGCGCTGACGGCCATCGCCATCGTCGTGGCGTGCTTTGTCGTCACAATCGGGTTCGTGTCGCTCCAGCAGATCAGCTTTGCGGAGAAGACCGGCCAGGAGATCGTGAGCCAGCAGGCCAGCCAGATCGCCGAACTGACCCGCGATCGCATTGATGAGGCGCTGGCCTTGGCCAGAACCATGGCGTCCGCCCTCGAGGGGTTGATCGCGGGTGACGTCGGGGACCGGGATACTTACGCGCTCGTGGTGCAGGAAACAATCCGGCGCAATCCACAGGTTGTTGGCGGTGGTTTGGCGCTGGAGCCCAATACAATTGGGGAGGACTCCGAGCACGCGGGCGTGGGGTTCAGTACCCCCGATGGCCGCCTGATCCCATACTTCTACCGTGACGCGGGCGACGTGGCCTGGGAAAACATTGTGATGGGGAGCGATTCGGGGCAGGAGGAATGGTACGACCTTCCTCTTGCGCGGCGTGCCGATGTCCTGACCGAGCCATACCTCTATCCGGTCGGTGACCGGGATGTGTTGATGACCACCGCGTCCGCGCCGGTGTTCAAGGGCGGCGCGCCCGTGGGGGTGACCACCATCGACCTCGCCCTGGACGACCTGCAGGCGGCGATCGCCAAGGTCGGCATCTACGAGACCGGCATCGGCAGCCTGTTGAGCGAGGGCGGGGAGTGGGTGTCCCATCCGGACAGCGCCCGGCTTGGGAAAACGATCGCCGACCCGGCCTTGTCCCAGGCATTCCAGAAGGCCGTGAAAGGGACCGCCCTGGTGCGACGGGCCCGCATCGATGGGCGTGAGCATCTGGTGGCCATGATGCCGGTTCGCTTCGCCACCAGCGACGCCACATGGGTCGTCATGGTCAGTGCCCCAGCCGCCGAGATCCTGGCCAGCGCTGGCGCCCTGCAGACGTCGATGGTGATCGCCGCCGTCCTGTGCGTCTTGATCACCGCCGGCGTGCTGTGGCTTGTGGGCCGGTCCATCGCCCGCCCGGTGGTGGCCGTGACGGCTGTCACCGAGCGTATCGCGGCCGGGGAGCTGGTTCAGGATATCCCGGGAACCGAACGCCGCGATGAGGTCGGCGCCATGGCCCGGTCGGTGGCGGTGTTCAAGGAAAACAGCCAGAAAATTGAAAAACTACAAGCTGAGCAGGAAACTATCCACAGGCGGAACGCCCGCAGGGTGAAGACCGAGATGTTCGCGCTCACCAACGCCCTGGAGGAGGAGGTGCGCACCGCCATTGGCGTGGTCGAGCGGCAATCAGACGCCATGCATGAAGCCGCCGTGGCGATGAAGGAGTCGGTGGTCCATACGGAGCGAGGCGCCGAGGCCGCGGCATCCGCATCCCGCGAGGCGGCCAACAACGTGGATGCGGTGGCCGCCGCCGCCGAGGAAATGGCCAGTTCGATCGGTGAGATCAGCCGACAGGTTGCCGGGGCGTCCGAAATCGCTCAACGTGCCGCTCGTCAGGCGGAAACCACCAATGAACGCATCCAGGGCCTGGTCTCCGCCGCCAACCAGATCGGCGAGGTGGTCAATCTCATCAGCAACATCGCCAAACAGACCAACCTGCTGGCCCTGAACGCCACCATCGAGGCCGCGCGCGCCGGTGAGGCGGGCAAGGGGTTTGCCGTCGTGGCCAACGAGGTCAAGACGCTCGCCTCGCAAACCGCCAACGCCACCGAGCAGATCGGCGGTCAGATCGGCGGCATGCAGTCGGCCACGCGCGAAGCCGT
>JANQGN010000118.1 GCA_028277295.1 Rhodospira sp. | reverse complement strand
CGACACCGTGCAGATCGGCGCCGTCGGCGATCCCGAGGGCAACCTGATCTACGAAGAGCGCCCGGACTGGATGGAGCGTTGGGAAGCCACCGGCCTGCTAGATTTCAAGGATGCCAACGGTGACGGCCGCATCCAGTACTACAACGATAACAACGAAGACTTTGCTCAAAAAGCCGCCGAATACGGTTGGAAAGCGTACGAGGATCCCGATAACCCTGCCATCGGCGCGAAGTACAGTGGTGAACTTTTTGTCGATCGCGACATCATGGTGCTGGCCAACCCGGAAATCGCCCAGTTGCCCAACTGGGTCATCGCCCTGGTGGCCGCCGGCGGCATCGCCGCCGCCCTGTCCACGGCGGCCGGGTTGTTGCTCGTGATCTCCTCGGGCATTTCCCACGACCTGCTCAAGGGAACGCTGACCCCTGGGATTTCCGAGAAGACGGAGTTGATGGCCGGGCGCATCGCCGTGGCCGTGGCCATCGGCATCGCCGGCTATCTGGGCTATAATCCACCAGGTTTCGTGGCCCAGGTGGTGGCCTTCGCCTTCGGCCTGGCCGCCTCGTCCCTGTTCCCGGTCATCCTGATGGGCATTTTCTCCAAGAAGATCAACCGCGAGGGCGCCATCGCCGGCATGCTCACGGGCCTGATCTTCACCATGGGCTACATCATCACCTACAAGGGCGTGTTCATCGAGCCGCTGATCGCCAACACGCCGGACAACTGGCTGTTGGGCATCTCGCCCGAGGGCATTGGCGCGGTCGGCATGCTGCTGAACTTCGCGGTGGCCTATGGCGTCTCCAAGGTGACGGCGGAACCGCCGGATCACATTCAGCACCTGGTCGAGGACATCCGCACCCCGCGCGCGAACGGTGTCACCGCCGGGCAATGATCACGATCCACGATCCTTGACGACACTCTCATGGCGCGAGTCCCGGTCCCCGGGGCTCGCGCTTCTCTTTTGTGCGGGAAGCGGGCATTCTGCCCGAGACGGCTAACCCGGCGTGACCGGGCGCGTGCCAACAGGCGTTCCCTGCCCCCACGAGGCTCCCCATGGACGTGGAACTGATCGAAATCCGCGACTTCATCGCCACTCACCATCCCTTTGACCTGCTGCCCGCGGCGGTGCTGTCGGACATCGCCACCAAGCTGGAGGCCCGCTACGCGCGTCAGGGCAAGCGCCTGATCGATGTGGGCGACCAAGTTGACAATCTTTACATTGTGCGCACCGGCGCCCTGGAGACCCATGACCCCAGCGGCCAGCTCCTGGCCCGCAAGGGCGAGGGCGAGACCGCCGGTGTCGACGCCCTGTTGCATGGTGGCGAGTCCCACAACAGCGTGGACGTGCTGGAAGACAGCCTGATCTACACCCTGCCCGCGTCCGAGTTCCACGACCTGCGCAAGACCTACAAGCAGTTCGCCTATTTCTTCGAGCCGGCCGGCGGCCAGCGCCTGCGCAGCGCCCGCCGCCAGATGGTCAGCCGTGGCACCGGGCAACTCAACCTCATGAGCATGCATCTCGGCGACATGCTGCGCCGGGCGCCGCTGACCATCGGCCCGGACACGACCATCCAGGACACCGCGCGCAAGATGCGCGCCGAGAATGTCTCCTGCCTGCTGGTGGTCGACGAGGCCGGCGGCCTGACCGGCATCGTCACCGACCGCGACATGCGCGGCCGCGTGGTGGCCGAGGCGCTGCCCTACGAGTCCCCGGTGTCCACGGTCATGACCCCCAAGCCGCTGACGCTGGACGCCGAGGACTATCTGTTCGACGCGATCCTGCTGATGTCCCGCAACACCATCCATCACCTGCCGGTGCTGCGCGACGACGTGCTGGCCGGCGTGATCACCAGCACCGACCTGGTGCAGACCCAGAACACCTCATCCATCCACCTGGTGCGCGACATCTACAAGCGCGACACCGCCGAGGGCATGCGCGAGGCCCTGGAACTGGTGCCCGACCTGACCCTTCAACTGGTGGATTCCGGAGCCAGCGCCCACAACATCGGTCATGTGATCTCCACCCTGTCCGACGCCGCCACGGTCCGCTTGATGGCCCTGGCCGAACAGCGCCTCGGGCCGCCGCCGATCCCCTTCGTGTGGCTGGCCGCCGGTAGCCAGGCCCGCCACGAACAAACAGCGCGCTCCGATCAGGACAATTGCCTGCTCCTGGACGATTCCTATAACCCCGAGGAGCATGGGCAGTACTTCAAGGACTTCACCAAGACGGTTTGCGACGGCCTCAACATCTGTGGGTACGTGTATTGCCCCGGTGAGGTGATGGCCATGACCGACCAGTGGCGTCAGCCGCTACGGGTCTGGAAACAGTACTTCGGCAAGTGGATCGACCAGCCCGACCCAAAGGCGTTGATGCATGCGTCGGTGTTCTTCGACATGCGCCCGGTTTTCGGCAACCATGCCATTTACCACGACCTGCGCAACTTCGTGCTCAAGAAGACCAAGGGCAGCCGTATCTTCCTGGCCTACATGGCCTCCAACGCGCTGAGCCGGCAACCGCCCCTGGGGTTCTTCCGGAACCTTGTGCTGGTTCGCGGCGGAGAACACAACCAGACGCTGGACCTGAAGCTTCGCGGCATCGTGCCCATCGTCGACTTGGCCCGGGTCTACGCCCTGGATGCCGGCGCGGAACCCGTCAACACCCTGGACCGGCTGGAAAACGCACGCGACAGGGGCAGCGTGTCCAAGGACGGCGCCGCCGACCTGCGGGACGCCTGGGACTTCATCAGCACCATGCGGCTGCGCCATCAAGCCTTGCGCATCCGCGCCCGCAAGAAGGCCGACAATTACATCTCTCCAGATGAGCTTTCAAATTTCGAGAAAAGCAACCTCAAGGATGCCTTTTCGGTGGTCAAGACCATGCAAGGCGCCCTCGCGACCGCCTACCAGACGGCACGCCTTTAGGGCCCGTCCGGAAAGTCTCGGCAACCGCAATATGTTGTGTGCCTTTGCCCGAATCGTATGCCGTATGTAGTGTTTTGCAAGGCTTTCCGGACAGACACTCAGGGCCTGTTGACACGCGGGGCGCGGCCACGGTTGAGATGAAAACGGTCCGGAATCAGGGGCGAGGACGAAGGACATGCCGCGCATAGTCAAGGACGAGCGACGTCGTCTCGGACCGTTCTCGGCCAATCCCATCGGGACGGGCCGGGGTGTCCGCACCCCAATTGTCAACAGGCCCTAGGACGCGGGGACTCCCGGCATGCTCCGGCATTTCATCGGCACCGACATGGCCCGCAAGGTCCTGTGGCTGCGTTGTCAACCCGGTCCCTTGAAGGACTACTACGCGGTCGACTAC
>JANQGN010000083.1 GCA_028277295.1 Rhodospira sp. | reverse complement strand
GGTTCGCAGAATCTGCAAAGCCTGGCTGCCGTCGGTGGCTTCATCAATGTTGTTGAAGCCAAGCTGGCGCAGCAGGTTGCGAATGATCCTGAGCATGGTCTTGTAGTCGTCCACGATCAGGACGCGCATATCCTTGTCAACGGCCATCGGTCTCCCCAATCGCGATCACGGCGTCGCAGGGCTTTAGAATACGCAATCGCCCCTCCGTCACGCTACTTAAAGGAACCCAGCGCGAACGCGCAAGTCTCCTTTTTTCTTAAGCGGCCCCTTGATGAATCAAGGTTCCCCCGGCGGTGACACCACCATCCCGCCGCCCGGTTGGGCAGAGCCGCCCCTCACCGCGCCAGCCGGGATCATGGCTGGCTTGCCTTCGCCGTCTCGGCCCCGATTCCCGTGCTTCCAGGCAGGGCGCGGCGCCGTGCCAACTCGGTGGTGACCTGCTTGGCGCGGTCCGGCGTCATCTGGGCGAGGATGGCGGCGGAACTGCGTTCCTTCATGTTCTCAATGACGGTCAACAGGATCGACATGTCAAGTTCGTTGAAGATGCGGGCCGCGTCTTTCGGTTTCATGCTGGCGTAGATTCGGACCAGCTGGTTTATCTGTTCCATCTCCTGCTCGGAGTGCTTCTCCAGGAGGCCAGCGATCACCGCCTCCAGGTCCCGCAACTCGCCGACCCTGGTCTCAATCCGCCGTTCCGCCGCCAGCAAAAGCGCCTCGCGAGTATCCAGTTCGCGCTCGCGGGCGTCCAACTCTTCGCGGCGCTCGGCCAGCCGCTGCAACAGGTTGATCTCCGATTGCGTGAACCCGGGCGGAGTCAGGCCGGCCGCCGCCTCGGCCGCCATGTCCGGGGCACCACCGACGGGGCGGGTCGCCGAGGCACCGTTGGTGGCCGCGCCATCCGGTTCGTTTTCCGGGGCCGCCCGCTCTGGCGCCTTGGGCGTCTCGTGCCCGCCCCCACCCGCGTCCTCGGAGCGCGCCAGGGCCCGCGACTGCCCCACGGAGATGGCGTCAGACCACCCGTTGACGTCCTCGTACAACGCGCCGACGCGGATCGAGAGCATCAGGACGGCGGCGATGATCACGCCATGCAAAATGCCGACCCGGGGGAGGGACGACGATGAACGGTTTGCCTTGCGCGCGGCCCGGGCCATTCTGCCTCACCTCGCCGAAAATCCACGCGCTCGATGACGTCCGCCTTGCGGACCGCGCGTTTCCAAAGACCCTTCTTGCCCATGGTCATCGGTCACAACCGGTGCTTCTCCCATCAAGGCATCAAGCTACGGTGCCGGAACCACGAACGCGACCGCCCGTCCCGCGCCCAAGAGCGATTAAGCCAGGCGGCTCCAACCCCGATGGGGTGCCACTGACGGCGCGGCAATCCTTGTCCCCCTCGGCCATGGGTTAGGATTACAGCATGGGGACTCTTAACATTTGGAAAAGGCGTTGCCCCGGCGACCGCCGCGCGTGCCATCAGCGCGCCGACTGCAGGGCCCGCAACAGTTCTCGCTCGGCCTCCGAGCGTTCGTCCTCAATGAAAAAGTCCTCGTCGTCGCGCGACACGGGCGCGGGGCTCGGGCGCTGCGCCGGGGCCGGACCAGCGGGAGTGGCCGGCCCCGCGCCACCGCCATTGGCGCCCGCGGTGGCGGCCTGCGCGCCGCTTCGCCGACGCCCCAGCGACGGCGGCGCGGGCAGGCTGGCGGCGGCGATGGCCTGCTGCACCATGCGGGCATCCGCGCCCGGGTCGGCGCGCCGGCCGCTTCCCCGGGCTTCGGCGCGGGGTTCGCTCGCCACCGGACGCGGATCGCGGGCGCGGGACTCCAGTCGCCCGGCCATGGATTCCGCCCGGTCCACCATGAAGGCCAGGTCGTCGCGCAGGATCTGTGCCTTTTCCACCCGATCCTGCAGCGACCGGCCAGCCTCGTCCGCGGCCTTGCGCAGCCGGGGAATGCCTGACTCGGCCCTTTGGGTGGCCTCGTTGAAGCTGGCGATCAGGCGCGTCAACTCATCACGGTTGCGACGCAGGTCGGCGAGACGGCTGTTGAGCAGCATCGCGTAGATGATTGTGGGCACCAGCAGAACAATGATGGCGATATCCAGGATCAGGCTGAGGGACATGGCCGCCTCGGCAATCGGGTCCCTATGGGAACCCCGCGACGGGTCCGGTGATCGGGTCGACGCCACCGGACCCAGCGCGGCGGCGACCGTCTGTTCTGCCTCCAAGCCTGGTTCCCGTCAGGTGTCATGGGGCTTTTGCTGGATCCGGCGATCCACGCGGATGGCGATGTTGTTGCCGCGCCGCCCCATGCGGCCGGCGAACATGGGAACGTCACCGCAGCGCATCTGCACGGAGGACTCCGGGGTGGCGTTGAACATGACCTGCGAGCCCACCTCCAGGTTCAGGATGTAGCGCAGCGGCAGTTCGACTTCGTCCAGGATGGCTTCCATCTCCACCTCGGTGAACCAGATCTCTTCCGCGAGGTGCGTTTCCCAGATGGAATCGCGGCCGAACTTCTCGCCCATGAACATCTGCAACAGCAGCTCGCGCACGGGCTCCAGGGTGGCGTAGGGAATCAGCAGTTCCAGGCGGCCACCGCGATCCTCCATGTCGATGCGCAGCTTGGCGACGATGGCGGCGTTGGAGGGGCGGGAGATGGTGGCGAACCTGGGGTTGGTTTCCAGGCGCTCGAAGCGGAATGTCACCGGCGACAGCGGGTCGAAGGCGGCCGACAGGTCGGCCAGAACCACGTGAACCAGGCGCTCGACCAGATTGCGTTCGATGGTGGTGTAGGGACGGCCCTCGATGCGCATGGCGGCGGTGCCCCGGCGCCCGCCCAGCAGCACGTCGACGATGGAATAGATCATCGACGAATCGATGGTCAGCAGGCCGGAGTTGTCCCACTCCTCGGCCTTGAACACCGACAGCATGGCGGGAAGGGGAATGGAGTTCAGGTAGTCCCCAAACCGCAGCGACAGAATGTTGTCCAGCGAGACCTCGACGTTGTCCGAGGTAAAGTTACGCAACGACGTGGACATCATGCGGACCAGCCGGTCGAACACCACCTCGAGCATGGGCAGGCGTTCGTAGGACACCAGGGCGCTGTTGAGAATCGCCTGAATGCCCGATTTGTCGCCGGCGCTTTCCTCGGTTTCGTCGAAGCCCAGAAGGCTATCGATCTCGTCCTGGTTCAGAACGCGGGTGCTCTCCCGGCCCCCGGCGCTGGAGACGACCTCGGCGGCGGCACCGGCGCCGCCGCCGTCGCCCAGCATGGCCTCCCATTCGGCGGCCATGGCCTCGGCGTCCTCGGGCTGGCCACCGCCATCCGCGCCCGCCGGCGCACCGCCATCGCCCTCGCCGCCGCCGTCCGAGTCCTCGACCATGGCGGCCCACTCGGCCATGAGGGCTTCTTCGTCCTCCTTGGTGACCTCGCGTTCCACATCGTCAGAAGGAGCCATGGTGTGATCGCCTCGTCATCGTTGCGGACTTGCGGTGGACCCCGGACGAGGCCGGCGCGACCCAGAACCGTGCCCAGAAAACCGCGTCTTTTCGTAGGCCTGGCATCTTTCAGGAGATGCGCGACACGCCGTGTCGAGAGTCCTGAGACGCCCTGACCGCCCTCTACTGAACCAGCATCTCCTTGAACAGCACGGCGTTGACCTGGGCCGGACGCACGGCGTTGCCAACCCGGCGCAACAGTTCCTCGCGCACGCGGTAAATGCCGGCCGCGCCCTGCAGGTCTTCCACCCGCAACTCTCTCAGGAAGGTCTGGAAGTTGTCGATGACCCTCGGCATCACCTCCTCGACCCGGGCCACGTCCTCCTGATGGGCCAGTTCCAGGCTCACCCGCACCTTCAGGAAGTGCGCCTTGCGGCCGCTGGAGCTGAGGTCGACGATCATCTCCGGCAGGTCGTAGAAGACGGTATGCCCCAGGGCGCCCGCCTCGCCGCCGTGCCCATCACCACCGCCGCCGTGGCCGCCGCCGTGGCCGTCACCACCGCCGTGCCCGTTGCCCGCGTCACCGCCATGGGCCGAGTCATCGCTCGAGGACGCGCCGAGGAGCGGGTCGAGCATGCCGGTGAAGTAGGCCCCCGCGGCGCCGCCGACGAAGATCAGCACCATCAGCAGCAGGATCAGGATCAGCATTTTGCGGCGGCCGCCGCCTTTTCCACCCTCTTCTTCGAAACTGTCGTCACCATCGACGTCGTCGTAATCTTCTTCAAGATCGTCGGCCATCGGCTGCTGTGTCCGGGCAAGGGGAAACCAGTGAGGGGGCGTTGGGGGCCGGACCACCACGGCCGACCCGGACTGGGACGGGACGTGCGGGGCCGGCCCAGGTCATCGTGGGCCAGGCGTCCGCCGCGCGGATCGCGGCACCGGCCTCGGCGTGGCCGCCTTGGTCGCGGTACGGGCCAGCCCGGGCGAAGACCGCGTCCTTATCCCTTGCGCAAGACTAGGCCGCAGTCCTTAACAATTCGTTCAGGCGGTCCGGCGGGCGGCAAGTTCTGCCCGGCAACGCCCGCCGGCCCGGCAGCGGTCCGCCTGGCGGCGAGGGCCGAACCCTTGTGTCGGGTCAAGGGGTTGGGGAGTGGCATGAAAGCTGCATTGGGGCGGAGCGGGACGTCAGGATTCGAGGTTCGGTGCGACGATGGAAAACACATCCTACATCGCCTTGTCACGACAGACCGCCTTGTGGCGGCAGATGGACGTGGTGGCGAATAATATCGCCAACATGAATACGCCGGCCTACAAGGGCGAGCACATGCTGTTCGCCGAGTATCTGGCCCGATCCCGTAGCGCCGACAGTGCCTTCCCCGACACCCTGTCTTACACCACCGACTTCGGCACCTTCCGCGACGTCGATCGCGGCCCCATGGAGGCCACGGCCAATCCGCTGGACGTGGCCATCAACGGCGAGGGTTACTTCGAGATCGAGACCGACGTTGGCCGCCACTACACCCGCAATGGCCGCTTCATGCTGGACAACGATGGCATGGTAGTGACCTCCCAGGGGCACCCGGTGCTGACCACGCAGGGCACACCAGTGTTCATCGCGCCCAACGAAAAGGAAATCTCCATCGCCCGCGATGGCTCCATCTCCACCGAGACCGGACCGGTGGGGCGCCTGCGGGTGGTGACGTTCGACGACGAGCAGGCGATGCGCCGGGTCCAGGCCGGCCTGTATGACGCCCAGGACCAGGAGCCACGGGACGTGGAGGGGGTGAGCCTGGAGCAGGGCACCATCGAAGGATCGAACGTACAGCCGGTGGTGGAGATGACGCGGCTCATCGACGTGCACCGGGCCTATGAAACCATTCAGAAGCTGATCGAGTCCGAGGGCGAGCGTCAGCGCACCGCCATCAAGACTTTGTCCGGCGTGAACCAGTCGTAAAAGAGACCCAGGGAAAAGGGGTGGAGGAGAGACGATGCGCTCGCTCAACATCGGCGCCACGGGGATGCTGGCCCAA
>JANQGN010000003.1 GCA_028277295.1 Rhodospira sp. | reverse complement strand
AGGAGCCGCCCACCGATCCCGCGAGCATCGGCCGGCTGGGGCGGGAGCAGTCCAACACCTCCATGCTCGTCGGCGAGCGCATGGTTCTGAAGGTGTATCCCCGCCTGCACGAGGGCATTCATCCGGAACTGGAGATCGGTCGCTTCCTGACCGAGGTGGCCGGCTACGCCAACACACCGCCGCTGTTGGGGTGGGTATCCCTGGAAGGCGCCGGCGGCGAACCCACGGCGCTCGCCGTGCTACAAGGCTTCGTGCGCAATCAGGGCGATGGCTGGGGGTACACCCTGGATTACCTGGGGCGTTTCCTGGATGACGCCGAACTGCGCGCTCGCGGCGGGCATGAGGAGGGGGGGCCGGACGACGAAGACCACGCCCTGTACTTGTCGCTGATCCACACCATGGGCCGGCGCGTGGCCGAGCTTCACAAGGCGCTGGCGATCGACACCGACGATCCGGCGTTTCGGGCGGAGCCCGTGCGTCCAGAGGATCGCGACCAATGGGCGGACCAGGTGCGCGTCGAGGCCGACAAGGCTCGGGCCGCGTTACAGAGGGTTCGCTTCTCTCTGGACGAGGAGACCGCGTCCCTGGTTCAGGATCTTCTGGATCAATGGGACCGGGTTGATGGCTTGATCGATCGGGCCTTGCCCGATGGCCTGGATTTGATCAAGACGCGCTATCATGGCGACTTGCACCTGGGCCAGGTGGTGGTCGCTAAGGACGACATCTGTATCCTGGACTTCGAGGGAGAGCCGGCCCGCGCGGTCAACCAGCGGCGGCAGAAGAACCTGCCCCTCAAGGACGTGGCCGGGATGGTGCGCTCGTTCAACTACGCGGCTTGGGCGGCCCTGTTCGACCGCCGCGCGGTGAAGTCGGACGCGCTGGAGGACCTGGGGCCGGTGATCCGGGAGTGGGAACGCCAGGTCGTTGATACCTTCCTCCAGGGGTACCTGGAGGCTATCGAGGGCTGTCCCTCGGTGCCAGCCGATCCGGGTCAGATGCATGCCTTGCTGGACCTGTTCACGCTCGAAAAAGCGTTCTATGAAATCGGTTATGAAACCGCGAACCGGCCGAATTGGGCACATATTCCCATCCGGGGTGTGCATCGTCTGGTGATCGGCGACGCGGCCGAGGACGACGGAGACATTGGCGGCGAGGCCGCCTAGAGCAAGTCCCGAGCGATCTGGCACAGATCGCGACGACGATTTGCTTGAATAACAGAATGTTAGAGCATGGTGGGTGAGTCCAAAATCACTCAACAGGCTCTAGACAAGGCCGACGCGTGGGGCGATGCGGGGCGCGCGGCCTTGGACCCGGACGTGCGACGAACGAACATGATGTTATGCTCCCTGGTCGTGGATAACGCGGCCGGGGCAAGGGGAGGGGGCGGTGCCTTGGCCAGTTCAGACGTCCGGATATGGCCTGGCCAGCCGTTCCCTTTGGGGGCCATGTGGGACGGGCGGGGCATCAACTTCGCCCTGTTCTCCGAGCATGCCACGCGGGTCGAACTGTGCCTGTTTGACGACGCTGGGCGTGAGACCCGCGTGGACCTGCCGGCCTACACCGACGAGGTCTGGCACGGCTATCTGGTGGACGCCCGGCCGGGGCTTCAGTACGGCTATCGTGTGCATGGGCGCTATGAGCCTGAGCGCGGACTGCGCTTCAATCCCAACAAGCTGTTGCTTGACCCGTACGCGCGGGCGCTGGCTGGTCGGCTCGACTGGTCCGGGGCGCACTTCGGCCACCAGTTGGAACACCCCCGGAGCGACCTGTCGTTCTGCACCAAGGACAACGCCGCGACCATGTTGAAGGCGCGGGTGGTGGATCCTGCGGCGCCGTCCGGTCATGCGAGGCCAGCCCGGCCATGGCATGAGAGCGTGCTCTATGAACTGCACGTGCGCGGTTTCACCCTGCGTCACCCTGACGTGCACGAAAGCTACCGTGGAACATTCGCGGGGATGGCCACGCCCGCGGTGATTGGCTACCTGAAGGCGTTGGGCATCACCGCCGTGGAACTGATGCCGGTTCATGCGGCCATCGACGATCGCCATTTGGTAAGAAAAGGCTTGCGAAACTACTGGGGGTATAATTCTCTTGGATTCTTCGCGCCCAATCCGCTGTATCTGGCCAGCGGGGACATTGAAGAGTTTCGCACGCTCGTGCGCGCCCTGCACGACGCAGGGATAGAGGTGATCCTGGACGTCGTCTACAACCATACCGCCGAAGGCAACCATCTGGGCCCGACGTTGTCGTTCCGTGGCATCGACAATCCCACCTACTACCGTCTCGTTCCAGGAAACGAACGCTACTACATGGACTCGACCGGGTGTGGCAACACCCTGAACCTCAGGCATCATCGCGTGCTGCAACTGGTCATGGACTCGTTGCGCTACTGGGTTGAGCAGATGGAAGTGGACGGCTTCAGATTTGACCTGGCATCGGCCATGGCCCGCGACATGGGCCATTTCGATCGCCAGGCCGGGTTTCTGGGCGCGGTGCGCCAGGACCCGGTGCTGTCGCGTGTGAAGCTGATCGCCGAGCCCTGGGACGTGGGCGATGGCGGCTATCAGCTGGGCAACTTTCCACCCGGATGGCGGGAGTGGAACGACCGTTTCCGCGATACCGTGCGCGGCTTCTGGCGCGGCGATTCCGGGCAGGTCCCGGAAATGGCCAGCCGTATCACCGGCTCCGCCGAGTTGTTCAACCGTCGCGGGCGTCCGGCCACGTCCAGCCTGAACTTCGTCACCGCCCATGATGGGTTCACCCTCATGGACTTGGTTTCCTACGACCACAAGCACAACGATGTGAATGGCGAGGAGAACCGCGACGGCACCAATGACAATCGCAGTTGGAACCACGGTGTCGAGGGGCCGACGGACAATCCCTCCATCAATACGGTGCGGTTGCGGCAGCGCCTGAACATGCTGGCCACCTTGCTGCTGTCCCAGGGGGTGCCGATGCTGTTGGCCGGTGACGAGTTTGGCCATTCCCAGAGCGGCAACAACAACCCCTATTGCATCGACAACGAAACCACGTGGCTGGGCTGGGATCACATTCCCGCCGATGGTCATCGCCTGGCCCGCATGGTGAGTTGGCTGATCCGTTTGCGCCGCGATCATGTGGTGTTTCACCGGGAGAAGTTCTTCAAGGGCGACGTGATCCCCGGGACCAACGTTCGCGACACCTTGTGGATCAATTCCGACGGCCGGGAACGGCAGGTGCAGGACTGGGAAAATGGCGATACCCGGTTCCTTGGGCTGCTGCTGCGTGGCGAGGCCGGCACCCGTCACCGCACAAGCGCCGGCGAGCCCGTGCCCGACGACAGCTTTCTCCTGTTCATGAATGCGGACGGGGATTCGCTGACCTGTCGTTTGCCGGCCCTTAAGGACGAAGGCCGCTGGCTGCCTCTGCTGGACACCGCCCTGGGGCCAGTGCTGTGCAGCGACCCGCCGTTGGTGGATGGGCAGACCTGCAAGATGGTGGGGCGGTCCCTGATGCTGTTTCAGCGCGTGAGTGCCACCGAAGAGGGCGCCGCCAGCGCCACTCAGACACCGCCATCCGGTACCCGAGATCTCCGCCCGCGAAAGGAAGACCCCGATGAGTCGTGACGACTCGCTGGAAACGCTGGCCCGGCACGCAGGGGTGTCGCCCGAGTACTGGGACGCGTTCGGCGCGCATGCCGTTGTTCCGGAGGCGACCAAACGCATGTTCCTGGCTGGCATGGGCATGGCCGCCGACGACGACGGGCAGGTGGACGACAGCCTGCGCGATATGGAGTGGCGGGGTTGGACCCGGCTAGCGCCTCCTTGTCTTGTGCTCCGGTGCGAGGCCGAGGGTCTGGATCGTGTCCCCCTGGTGGTGTCGGTGCCGGAGCCGGCGCGCGACCGGGCCCTGGCCTGGTCCTGGAGCCCGGACCCAACGGTGTCGACGCGGCCCGGGGATCAGCAGACCCGTTCGGGCACGCTTCCCCTGCCCGAGGGGGCTGTCGCCGGCGAGGCGTCGCTGGATGGGACCCATTACCTGCGCGTGTCGCTTGACCTGCCCGTGAACGCGACGTGGGGCTATCACCGTCTTCTTCTGTCCGTGGAGGGACTGGAGCCGGCCACGATCACCGTTGTTGTCGCGCCGTGGCGGTGCTATCTGCCGTCGGCACTGGCCGAAGGCGAGCGACTGTGGGGACCCTCGGTCCAGGTCTATGCCTTGCGTGGGCGGGACGACTGGGGCATGGGCGACTTCAACGACCTGCGCCACCTGGTGGCACTTAGCGCGCGCGAAGGGGCCAGCGTGGTGGGGCTGAATCCGCTCCATGCCCTGTTCCCAACCCGGCCGGGGCACGCAAGCCCCTATTCGCCCAGCAGCCGGTTGTTCCTCAACCCTTTGTACATCCACGTTCCCTCGGTGCCGGAACTGGCCGAGAGCGAGCCGGCCATGGCGATCATGGAAGCCCCAGGGTTCCGCGATCGCCTGGAGGCCCTGGCCGCGACACCCCTGATCGATCATCCCGGGGTGCACGCCGCGAAGTGGCCGATCCTGGAGGCGCTTTACGAGACCTTTCAGACCCGGCAGTTGGGACGCGGCACCGAGCGTGATCAGGCGTTCGGGGCGTTTCGGGCCGCTCGTGGGCGGCCGCTGCGCCTGTTTGCCATTTACCAGACCATGGCCGAGGTGTTCGCCGGCGACGGCTTGTCCTATCGGGAATGGCCGAGCGACTATCACCACCCCGAGGCGCCCGCCGTGACGGCCTTCGCCGAATCGCGCGAGGACCGCGTCACGTTCTACGAATACCTGCAGTTCGAGGCCGATCGGCAGTTGGGCCGATGCACGCAAGAGGCCCGCACGGCCGGCATGCCGGTCGGCCTGTATCAGGACCTGGCCCTGGGGTCCGATGCCACGGGCGCCGATGCCTGGCTACAGCAGGATCTGGTCGTCGACGGCGTGGCCGTGGGAGCGCCGCCCGATCCCATGAACCTCAAGGGTCAGAACTGGGGATTCCCGCCACTCAACCCGGTTCGGCTGCGCGAACGGGCCTATGACGCGTTCGTGGAGGTGCTGCGGGCCAGCATGCGCCACGCCGGCGCGCTCCGTATCGACCATGTGCTAGGACTGATGCGCATGTTCTGGATCCCGGGCGATGGCGCGGCCAGGGACGGGGGCTATGTGTTCTATCCCTTCGACGAAATGCTGGCGGTCCTGTCGCTGGAAAGCCATCGCAATCGCTGTGTCGTGATCGGCGAGGACCTGGGCACCGTCCCCGACGGTTTCCGCGAGCGCATGCGCCAGGAGAACATCCTGTCCTACCGCTTGATGGTGTTCGAGCGCCATCTCGACCAATCACTCAAGACGCCCGCCGAGTACCCGCAGATGGCGGTGGTCGCCGTTGGCACCCACGACCTGCCCACGCTCCGCGGCTACTGGACCGGGCACGACCTGCAGGTCAAGCAGGACCTCAATCTGTTTCCCACCCCGGATGTGTATGATCGGGAACGGCACGCGCGGGCCGTCGACCGTACGCGCATCCTGGCAACCTTGCGGGACGCGGGTCTGGACGTGACCGACGACGGGTCCGGGGTGTCGCTGTCCGAACCGTTGTCGGAGGCCATTCACCGGTTCATTGCCGCCACACCCAGTCTGATCCTGTTGTTGCAACTGGAAGATGCCCTGGGGGAGCTGGAGCAGATCAATGTGCCCGGCACCGTTAACGAACATCCCAACTGGCGCCGCCGGTTGTCGGCGCCGGTGGAGGCACTGCCCGACCACCCAGGGTTCCGGGCCCTGTCCGGCGTGTTGCGCGAGGCACGGCCACGCCCTCTGTCCAAGGCCGTCGGGTCCGCCGCCAACTGATCCGGGCCGGGGCGGGGATCCGCCCGCCCAGGCTAGAGTGACCTGGGATCAGGTTGGTCCATACCCCGCGTGTTTGAGATAATTCAGGCACTCGGCGGGAGGCACCTTGCCGAGGGCGTCTTTCAATGC